>CALXYN010000010.1 GCA_944392975.1 uncultured Spirochaetaceae bacterium
GATGACCACGAATTCACCAAGAGGAATATCGACATCTATATCCTTCAGGTTATTCTTTGAGCAGCCAGTGATTTTTTTATTTTTTTCATTACCCTTCCGCCGTTCAGGAACAGGGATAGTGAGCGCTCCAGAAAGGAACTGGCCTGTGA
This sequence comes from uncultured Spirochaetaceae bacterium, assembly GCA_944392975.1. Lineage (GTDB taxonomy): Bacteria > Spirochaetota > Spirochaetia > Sphaerochaetales > Sphaerochaetaceae > Ornithospirochaeta. The sequence continues at coordinate 150 of CALXYN010000010.1, forward strand.
TACTCTCCTTGTTGGAAGCAATTTCTGCAGGTGTTCCCTTAGCAGTAATATTTCCTCCACGCTCCCCTGCTCCAGGCCCGAGATCCACAACGTAATCGGCTTCTCTGATCGTGTCCTCATCATGCTCGACGACGATGACAGTATTGCCAAGATCCCTCAGTTTCTTGAGCGTATCGATCAGTTTCTGGTTATCTCGCTGATGCAGGCCGATGGAAGGCTCATCGAGAACATACAGAACACCAGTAAGAGCGGAACCAATCTGTGTTGCAAGCCTGATTCGCTGAGCTTCTCCACCAGACAGTGTCGCTGCAGCTCTATAAAGTGTGAGATACCCAAGCCCAACATCCTTCAAAAAATGGAGTCTGGCATTTATTTCCTTGAGAATTTCCTTAGCAATCTCTCTTTCCGTATCCGTAAGCTGGAGCTTTTCAAAGAAATCGATAGTCTTCAGGACAGAAAGCTTTGTAGCTTCTATGATGTTCAGCCCTCCGACGTATACAGAAAGTGCTTCCTTTCTGAGTCTAGAGCCCTGGCATGCAGGACACACTATATCTTCTCTGAACGAATCCAGCCACATACGGATATTCATCGACTGCGTTTCATAATATCTTCTCTCAAGTTCCGTGATGATTCCCCGGAACTCCATTGTTTTCTTCTCGCTTGTCCCCTGATAGGTATAGGTGAATTTGTCGCCACCACCATAGAGCAGGATATTGACGAACTGAGGAGGAAGCTTTTCCATGGGAGTATCCATTGAATAGCCATAATGCTTATAGAGAGTCTCAATACCGGCTCTGTAATAATTCGCATCAGGCCGATGCGTCCTTATTGCTCCCTGGTTATATGAAAGTGACATATCCGGAATGATCTTCTTCGGATCAAATTCCTTTCTGAAACCTATGCCATTGCATTCCGGACATGCACCGAACGGGGAATTGAAAGAGAAGAACCTTGGTTCGATTTCCGGAATGGTGATACCGCAATCAGGGCAACTGTTTTTCTCACTGTATATCTCGCTTATGCCCTCATCATGATACTCTACTTCGACAAGGCCATTCGCAATCTCGAAAGCATGTTCAACAGCATCTGAAATTCTTGTTCTATCCGCTTTCGAGTTCTTGACTCTGTCAATCAGTATGGAAACATTATGTTTGACCTTCTTCTCAAGCTGGGGAATCGATTCATCCAGATTGTAAAGCTTGCCGTCAATCATGGCACGGAGATATCCCAGCTTCAGAGCTTCCTCGAGAGTGTTCCTGAATTCTCCCTTCTTTCCTCTTGCCACAGGAGCAAGAATCATCAGCCTTCCACCCTCCGGATGGGAAAATATGATATCAATGATCTGGTCAACTGACATCTCTGAAATTTCCCTGCCGCATTTCGGACAATGCTTATGTCCGATTCTGGCCCACAGAAGACGATAGTAATCATATATTTCAGTGACAGTGCCGACTGTCGAACGAGGATTTCTATTTGTGGATTTCTGCTCGATTGCAATAGCAGGAGATAATCCCTCGATGGAATCAACATCCGGCTTATCCATCCTTCCAAGAAACATACGTGCATAGCTTGAAAGCGATTCTATATAACGTCTCTGTCCCTCAGCAAAGATGGTATCGAAGGCAAGAGAGCTCTTTCCAGAACCAGAGAGACCTGAGATTACAACCAGCGAATCTTTTGGAAGTTCCAGATCGATATTCTTGAGATTATGTTCACGCGCACCGCGGATAACTATCTTATCATTCATTATTTATAGCCTCGAAAAGCGCTTCTTCAGCATCATTTGCATCAACTTGGCCGGCAAGAACTCCCTTCTTATAAAGATAAACTTTATCTTTAAGTCCAGTAATGGCATAATCTGCACCTTTTGCTTCCCCCGGTCCATTTACAAGACACCCCATTATAGCAACAGTGATATCCTTATCAAGAGAGAGAAGGCGCCTGCGTATTTTCTTTTCAAAAGAAATTGTATCGAAAGCATGACGTCCACATCGCGGACAGGAAATGATGCGTACTCCCTTCTTTCTCAGTCCAAGCGTACGAAGAAGCTCAGCACCGGCAATGACTTCATCTTCTATATCCCCTGTCATTGAGATGCGGACAGTATCCCCTATTCCATCTTTCAAAAGATTTCCAAGTACCCACGTAGAACGGACGGCAGAGATTACAGGAGAACCTGCCTCTGTAACCCCGATATGCTGTGGAACATCAGAGCTGGATGCAAGAAGCCTAGCAGCCTTCATAGTCTCTTCAGTATCTGAAGATTTGAGAGAAACGACAGTATTGCTGAAATTCCATGATGCAAACCAGTCAAGATACTCAAGGGCTGTATTGACCATCAAAGAAGGGACATCAGCGCCTTCCTCATGAATTGGAAGTGAACCGGAGTTAAGTCCGATTCTTATCGCGGCCCCAGAATCTGAAGCGGCTCTGACAATTTCTTCCGTCTTCCACTTTGCGCCGATATTCCCAGGATTTATCCTCACTTTATGAGCACCTGATGAAAGTGCAAGAAGAGCCATTTTGTAATCAAAATGGATATCCGCGACAACGGGAATAGGACTGTGTTTTGCAATATATGAGAAATGCTCTGCATCGTCAGGAGACACGAAACTGAACCTGATGATATCACAGCCAAGCGCATGAAGGCCGGAGATTCTGGAAACAAGATCAGCAGGATCTGCTTCAGAGAGAGAAGAATCATACATTGTCTGCACGCTTACCGGATGCCCTTTCCCAATAAGCAGATTCCCCGCTTTAGCCTCCATTATGGCTCCTCAGCACTCTCATTACTGCCTCTGTTTCCTCTGTATCAAAACGTACGAGAAAAGGTTCCCCAGGTAGGAAAAGCACAAATTCTCCGCTCTTTGCCTTGACAGCAGCCGTTACATCCCTCGATTCAGGGCTTTCTCTCCATGATGTAGAAGCTGTTATCGAACCTTTTTCAACAGTGAATATAACAGTGCATGCCTTATTAACATTAAAGCTATGAAAAACAGGGACCTCCTCTGTTTTCTCCTCCGAAATATGGCGAAGAGCCTCATCTAGAGGAAAATATGAATGAAGATTCCTGACATCGTCCCTGACCATATTATGGATTATAGCCGAATTGTATTCAGATAGTCACGATGCAGGAGATAACACCTTAACGAAGTATCAGTTTAGATGTTATCTTTATATCATCGCGCTAAAAGGAGAGGTTTTCATGAAAGAATACCTACAATCACAAGACGATGTAATATCGTCACTTGGCTCATCAAGGGAAGGACTTTCCACTGAAGAAGCCAAGAAACGACTTTCGGAATATGGTCCGAACAAGCTTGAAGAGAAGAAGAAAGACAGCATCATAAAGAAATTCTTCGAAGAACTGTCAGATCCGATGCTCATCATTCTTATGATTGCGGCGGTACTGTCCGTCATCACATCAGCGGCAGCTGGAGAAACTGAATGGTCGGATGCCATCATCATCCTCATCGTCGTTCTCATCAATGCCGTCCTTGGCGTTGTGCAGGAGTCAAAGGCTGAGAAAGCCATTGAGGCACTGCAGTCAATGTCAAAAGCGAAATCAAAGGTAAAACGTGGTGGCACAATCACAGTAGTCGAGAGCGAGGAACTTGTTCCAGGAGACATCATCGAGTTGGAAGCCGGAGACAGCGTCCCAGCAGATGCAAGGGTTCTGCTTTCTGCTTCAATGAAATCTGAAGAAGCTGCTCTTACCGGAGAATCAGTTCCTGTTGACAAGATTGCCGATACATTAACAGGCAATGAAGTTCCTCTTGGAGACAGGAAGAACATGGTCTACATGGGATCAACTGTCGTCTACGGAAGAGGAGAAGCCGTCGTCGTCTCCACTGGCATGAAGACAGAGATGGGCAAGATTGCAACTGCCCTTTCAGATGCTGCAGACAATGAGACACCACTGCAGAGAAAGCTTAACCAGCTTTCGAAGATACTGACATGGCTTGTTCTCGGAATCTGTGTATTCATGTTCGCAGTCAATCTCATAAGAATGTCGATTCAGGGAGACATCAACCTAGCTGGCGTTCTTGATACATTCATGATTGCAGTCTCACTTGCAGTTGCAGCCATCCCAGAAGGCTTGGCAGCGGTTGTTACGATTGTTCTTTCAATCGGCGTTACAAAGATGAGCCGCAAGAAAGCAATCATCCGCAAGCTTACGGCTGTAGAGACACTTGGATGTACGGAAGTCATCTGCTCAGATAAGACAGGTACCCTTACCCAGAACAGGATGACCGTCATAGATGCTTACGGCAGTGACAAGAAACTTCTTGCTGAGGCAATGGCACTCTGTACAGATGCGCATCTCAACAGCGAGCTCAAAGCAGAGGGAGAGCCTACAGAAGCGGCACTTGTAAACTGGGCATGCACGATGGACATCAATAAGGACTTTCTGGAAAAGGGACCTTTCAAGAGAGTCGGAGAAGCTCCTTTTGATTCCGAAAGAAAGATGATGAGTACAATCCATACAACACCTGAAGGCGGCTACGTGCAGTTCACAAAGGGTGCACCGGATGTGCTTCTTTCAAAATGTACAAAGATTTATGTAAATGGAAGCATCAAGGACATCACGGATGCAGATAGAACTTCAATCCTCAATGCTAATAAGGATTTCGCAGATAAAGCACTGAGAGTTCTTGCCTGTGCAATGAAAAAGCTTGATGCAGTTCCAGAAGATCAGTCACCTGCTTCTCTTGAGCATGATCTTATTTTCCTTGGACTTGCGGGAATGATTGACCCAGTCCGTCCGGAGGTTAAGGATGCTATCAAGGAATGCCGTGGAGCTGGTATCCGCCCTATTATGATTACAGGTGACCATATCGATACTGCAGTAGCTATCGGCAAGGAACTTGGAATCGTTTCCTCTCGCGATGAGGCAATCACAGGTGCAGAACTCGACAAGCTTTCAGATGAAGAATTCCAGAAGAAAATCAAGAAATACTCCATCTATGCGCGTGTTCAGCCAGAGCATAAAGTAAGAATCGTCAAAGCTTGGCAGCAGGCGGGAATGATAACCGCCATGACAGGCGATGGTGTCAATGATGCTCCATCAATCAAGAATGCTGATATTGGTGTAGGTATGGGTATTACAGGAACCGACGTCACAAAGAATGTCGCTGACATGGTTCTTGCTGATGACAATTTCGCCACTATCGTTGTCGCTGTCGAAGAAGGAAGAAAGATCTATGACAACATCAGAAAGGCGATACAGTTCCTCCTTTCATCCAACCTTGCAGAGGTCATTGCAGTATTCGTTGCCTCAATTCTTGGTGTAACACTGCTGCAGCCTACTCATCTGCTGTGGATCAACCTCATCACCGATGCTTTCCCGGCTATTGGACTTGGTATGGAGCAAGGTGAAGCTGACATCATGCAGAGACCACCTCGTTCATCGAAGGAGGGACTCTTTGCAAACGGCGTTGGTCTGAACTGTGCAATTCAGGGCACCGCTCTTGCTGTCATCACTCTCATTTCCTACATTGTTGGAGAGATTTTCGAGAATGGAGCATTCATGCTTGGGCAGTCCAGTGAAGATGGTATGACAATGGCATTCCTCACTCTCTCAATGGCAGAACTCTTCCATTCATTCAACATGCGTTCTCTTGATAAATCACTTTTCAGAACAAAGGGACACAACAAGATCCTCTATTGGACACTTGTAGGAGCTTTTGTACTGACACTTGCTGTACTCTATGTGCCATTCCTCAGCAACGCATTCGGTTTTGCACATATCTCTTTCACTGAATTTGTGATTGCTCTTGCTTTTGCAATTCTGATCATCCCAATTGTCGAGATACAGAAAGCAATTCAGAGAAAAATAAAGAACAGATAATCTTTCAGGGGCCTTGCGGGGCCCCTTCTTCATAAGTATAATCACGGCCCATGAATAAAGATCTGACAGAAGGAAATATAAGAGGACTAATCTGGCGCTTTACCCTGCCCCTGCTGGGCTCTATGCTATTCCAGCAGCTGTACAACATTGCAGACAGTCTCGTTGCTGGCAAATTCATCGGTGCAGATGCCCTAGCTGCTGTTGGCAACTCATATGAAATAACCCTCATCTATATTGCATTCGCCTTCGGTTCCAATATGGGAGCTTCAGTTATTGTCTCGCAGTATTTCGGAGCAGGAAAGAAGAAGGAGATGAAAACAGCCATTACGACAACATTTATCGCAACGGCCGTTCTTGCTATTGTTCTTACGCTACTTGGAATATTGCTTACAGATATTCTCCTGGAAACAATAAACACTCCACCTGAACTAATGGCGATGAGTGCAGAGTACCTCGATATCTACATATATGGCGTTGTCTTCCTTTTCTTCTACAATATTGCGACCGGTATATTCACTGCAATGGGTGACAGCAGGACACCATTTCTCTTTCTTGCATTCTCTTCCACTGCCAACATCGGTCTCGATATCCTTTCTGTCACGGCCTTCGGCATGGGAGTCGATGGTGTTGCATGGGCCACATTTATTTGCCAGGGAGTCAGCAGCATCCTTGCAGTCCTGGCACTCATAAAAAGACTCAAAAGCATCGGGGAAGCTGACGAGAAGGCCCAGTTTTTCTCTTTCCATATCCTTAAAAGCATCATCAGAATCGCAATTCCATCCATTCTCCAGCAATCCTTTATTTCCGTGGGCAATATCCTTATTCAAAGCGTCGTGAACAGCTTCGGAGCCTCTGTAATGGCTGGGTATGCGGCGGCGATTAAGCTGAACAACATGGTCATTACATCTGTGACTACGATGGGGAATGGAATTTCCAGCTTCGGTGCGCAGAATTACGGTGCCGGGAAAATCGACAGAGTAATAAAAGGTCACAAAGAAGGACTTTTACTTGCAGGCTCCTTTTCCATGTTAGCCACTCTCCTCTTCGTCTGTTTTGGCCGCTATATCCTGCTTCTTTTCATGAACAGCGATGCAACAGAATCAATCAATGAAGGAATAAGATTTCTATACATTGTTTCGCCTTTCTACATCGTTGTGATGACAAAGGTGATTACAGATGCTGTCCTCAGAGCAACCGGTGATATGACACCATTCATGATTTCCACATTCTCAGATCTCATTCTCCGTGTCATTCTGGCCTTTGTCTTCTCATCTTTTCTTGGATCTGTCGGAATCTGGCTGTCATGGCCGATTGGCTGGACTGCAGGAACAATCATCTCCCTTTCCTTCTACAAAAGCGGACACTGGAAAAAGGTACGGTTAAAATGATATTTTCTCATTGTGAGAATTTTTGTTATCAGACATGGCCAGAGTGAATGGAATAAGGAACACCGCATCTGTGGTATTCATGAGTCAGATTTATCTGAGGAAGGACAAAGGCAGGCAGAGGAACTTGCAGGAAGAATAAGCGCAGAAAGGGAAAAGTATGCAATCAGCAGGATCTTCGTCTCACCTTTGAGAAGAGCAAGGGAGACTGCGGCTCCAATAGAAAGAGCCCTGGGCATTAAGGCGGAGGTAATTCCAGAGCTGCATGAGAGAAACTTCGGGATTTTCGAAGGAACCGATGTCAGAGACCCTGAGTTTGTCAGCAAATGGAATGAACCGTTTTACAGAATGGAAGGAGGAGAATCTCCACTGGATATCGCGGTCCGTATATACCCGTTCCTTGACAAGGTCATTGCAGAAAACAAGTCAAACATCCTGATTGTATGCCATGGAGCCCTGATGAGGATAATAGACACCTATTTCCACAGCAGGACTCTTGAAGAATACAAATCATTCACACCAGCAAACTGCAGCATTCTTGAATATGAGGTCTCTCAGTAATTCAGGATGATCACCTCATCTGACTCTGCATTTCTGTCCTTGATATGATAATTTGAGTTTGCATAGCTTCTGTCCACATGGATAATTCTGTATTCAGGATGCTTTTCAAGCCAGGAAAGCAGGAAAGTATTCTCCTTTCCTCTGCTTCGAAGCGTATTTGAAAGCGCAAACTTTATACCTCTGGCAGTAAGCGCCTCCAGTATTTCATGCAGCGAGGTCTCATCGCTTTCTGTCCAGCCATGTTTCTCGTTATAAGTCGCGGTTGTCACAAGATACGGAGGATCTGCATAGACAAAGGATCCTGATGGTATTTCGACAGTTCGGAAATCCGAATCCATGAACACGGCATCAAGCTCCTTTATCCTATCAATGAAAAGAGAAAGCTTATCCTGCATCTTTCTGTTGAAATCCCTTTTACCCACAGGCAGATTAAAAGCTCCTTCATCATTGAATCTTATCTGGTTATTGAATCCATAGATAATGAGTACATATAGCATCACCGCCCTCATATACTCAGAAAGCGAAAGCGAATTGAAATCCTGACGGAGCTTCAGATAACTTTCCTTATTCACATTTCCAAGTCCTTTTGAGGAATCTGCACCATAATAGGCATAACCATGAATATCGCTACGGGAAAGTCCATAGGAATCGATAACAGAGAAGATATCATCAATGAATTCTGCTTTATCCGCTTTTCTCATCTCGCGGAGAAGCGAGACAAGGCGGGGATCTGAATCATTGAAGATGACGCGGCGGCATGGAGCGTTCACACCGACTGTACATCCGCCAGCAAAGAGGTCGACAAATGTATCGATTTCCTGCGGAAATGCAGAAAGAAGATCGGAGAGAATGCGACCTTTTCCACCAACGTAGTTCAATGGGGATTCAATATATCCTTCCTTCCTCTTCTCCTTAGACCTCACACAGCATAGAAAAATACGTTCCTCATTTCCCTCGATATTACTTTTCCCAGCAGAAAAGGCCTTATGCGATGTCGAATATACCGACACCTCTCCCCTCTTTGATAACGCTGACAGAATGGCCTCATCCGAGATTTTGGCATTGGAACGCTTATCGCCTTTTTCATGCATATTGTTATATGAAAGGAGGATGTACTTTGCATCGATATTGGCAATCAGATCAGCAAATACATGTTCTGCCTCTGTTGTTGAATAGAGGCTCTTTATACCCTTCCTGTCCATTTTTCTTGCCTTTCCAGAGACTTCAGGCTTTTCCCATCGTGCCACATTCTCAAGTAGATGATAGGCATCAGAATACTGCCGGGAATTATATGGGGGATCGATGTAAACAGCGTCAGCCTTGATACGGCGAACAAGGACATTGGCATCCTCTGAAAAAACTGAATTATCAGGGTTATTCATATCATCTGCATCAAGCATTCTCAGTTCAAGAACAGCACTAAGGTCTGCATGTTCACGCCATGCGTCATAGTGACCACAGGTAGCTGCGATTCTGTCCATTGCATAGAGAAGAGAGACAACGAGAATGGCTTTCTCTCTCATATTGATGCTGCCCTTCCTATAGCGCTTCTCTATGTCTTCCCTGATAAATCCGATACGACGGCAGTTTTCTCTGGAAAAATATGTATCAGAGAAATTCTCAGACATATAGTTATCATCATTGCACTCAAAAGCATTATAGGAACTTATCAAAGATGAAAGCTTGTCACTATCGAAATGCTCTGGAGAGAACCAGGCAAGATTAGCAAGATAATTCGAATACAGAAAATCATTGAGAATCAGTTTCTTATCGCGGAACGCATAGGAGACACTGCCAGTCCCAGAAAAGATATCTGCAAATGATTCCACTCCCGGACAGTGTTCATCAACAATCTCCCTGATGAATCTTGTGATGCGGAACTTGTTTCCAAGATAACGCCTGTTGTTAATTGAAAAGAATTTGCTACGATTTTCTGCCTTACTGTGGTCTTTCCATCCAACAATGTGTCCAAGCTTCGGATATGAACCGTAAAGCTCTTCTTCATAGCTTTTAAGGAGCCTAGCATCCTTTCTTACGCTAGCTCCATCCTTGTCCCTTATATCCGTAAGACGATAAAGCCTTGAACTCTCCTCATTCCGTTCAGTGAAATATATTTCATCACGACGGAGTATTGAGGTATTGAGAAGCGTTATATCCTGAGAAGAAAAAAGAATCGCGCCCCCCGCTCTGTTCGAAACAGGATTTGTGAAAAGCGAAAGAATGTAGCGCTTTAATGCAGGATGCAGGGATGGAAGGAAATTATCCACAACTAGCAAAGAACCGTTTTCCAGGGAACTGACAACAGAAGGAAGCACAAGCTTAAGCTCATCATAGCCATGACCAGCAGAAAGTCCAATTTCCTTATAAAGGGAATGGAGGTACTCCTTCCCCTCTTTGCTGAGTGAACGCTCTGTAAGAGAAGGAAATACAAAGCCTTTCTCTATTCCCCTGAATGGTTCATCCGCCTCGTCAGGATGCTCAGCTTTCAGCAGCGTCAGAAGGGGCATATTCATCGGTATATTGCGTACTCCGATATTCCTGAATATACCGTGATAGCCAACACCTTCTTCATTTCTCTCGAAAAGGAGAGAGAAACGTCTGTCTTCACCATCAGATTTTTCCAACACCTCGTTCTGGACCTCACCGTTATTGAACGAAAGGGAATACCGGTAAAGATGACTGCCAGAGGTATATGTGAGAGTGAAAGCGGGAGAAACTGCAGGAAATGAAATACAGGAAGATGAGAGAAGCGGCAGGGAAATATATTCTACTACATGCCTTAATGCTCCCAGAAATGTGCTCTTACCACTTTCATTTGGACCGAAAACAGCAGCCAGAGGAAGATATCCTCCTTTCAGAAGTGAATCCATATTCTCTGAAACAGAAGTCGCCTTCATTGAAAGCTCTGTTTTTTCATTGAATGTACGGTATTTTGAAATTGAGAAGGAAGAAAGCATGATTCACTCCTAAAAACTGTATTATGTGAGAAATTTTCTCACAAATCAGCGAACATTGCAATCTTTCCATTGTTTTCGTGTTATCTGATACCTCACATGCTCCATATCGCATCCACGATAATGTCTTGACGAGAAATCGACAGCATGCATGCCGTTTCTCCGTGCAACGTTTAAGGAAGCTGTGTTGGTAGTGCGGATTATCGAAGAAACTCTTTCTGCATCGAGTTTTTCAAAAGCGTATTCGAGACAGGCTCTTGCAGCTTCTGTAGCATAGCCATGATGCCAGTAAGCCTTATTAAAAAGGTAGCCTACCTCCAGTACATCAGCGCCCTTCCATTCCTGAATTGTAAGTCCGCACTGCCCTATCATCGCGCCAGTATCCTTAAGGACAACAGCCCACAATCCGAAACCATGATCCCTGTATCGCCTGAATTGTTTTTCCATCCATGAAAGAACTTCATCATCAGAAAAAGCCCCTTCATATGCATACATGGTCTCATCATCCTTCAGGATCAGCCCAAGGTCATCCAAATCCTTTTCATTCAGATTCCTAATAAGAAGACGATTTGTTTCAATCATCCGAAAATACCATCCAGAACCATCATAAGAGCAAAACCGATTGCAGCTCCTACTGTGCCTATATTTGAATGAGAACCTTCAGAAGCTTCTGGTATCAGTTCCTCCACAACAACATAGAACATAGCCCCGGCAGCAAAGGAGAGAAGGAAAGGAAGAAGAGAAGACAGGAATGAAACAAAGATAAGAGCAAGAAGTGCTCCAATGGGTTCAACAATACCGGAGACAGCGCCTTCAAGAAAAGCACGGACACGGCTCTTACCTGCCTTATACAGCGGCATCGATACAATCATGCCTTCAGGGAAATTCTGCAAGGCAATGCCAACGGAGAGAGCCAAGGCAGATGCAAAACCAAAACTGCCATCACCGTTGATCGTAGAAGCTGCAGCACCAGCCCCAACTGCCATTCCTTCCGGAATATTATGAAGCGTGACAGCAAGCATCAGAAGCGCTGATTTAGAAAGCATCGAGGATTTTCCTTCAGCTTTATCTGCAGTTGCATGTATGTGTGGAACTACGCTGTCAAGAATCAGCAGAAATACAATACCGGCAAGAAATCCTGCAGCTGCAGTATAATAAGAAGAATCATCTATAGCAGGCAAAAGCAGAGACCACACGGAAGCCGCAATCATCACACCAGCTGCGAAACCTGTAATCGCTTTTCCGGTTTTCTCCCCTATTCCCTCATGAAAGAAGAAAACGGAGAGAGAACCAAGCATGGTGCCAAGAAATGGAATAATAAGAAGAAGGAAAATTTCCATGAAATGATTATACATTCTGAAAACGGTTCAGGAAAGTGAAGCCATCCATTCTCATCCGCGGAAATTAGCTGGAAGATCCTTTTTCTCAACCATGAAATCCTTGTAGAAAGGAAGGAATACATCGGGCTCACGGATTACACATCCAGTAGGTTTATGAGCACGAATAAGATCTCCGCATTTCCCGCAGGTAAGACAGACTCTCTTCGGATTGATCCTTCCGCTTTTGATTATCTCATTAGGGAAATCAGGATCAGCAAAAGCCAATCTTCCGAAAAGATATCCATCAGCATAGCCTTCAGAAACGGCACCGGCAACATAAAGATCGGAATACTGCCTGAGATATGTTGGCGCAGAACCATAGATAACCATCTCAGGAACAGCTTTCTTCATCTCCCTTATTCCAAAAGCCATTCTTGCCACTCCTGTAAGAGGATGCTCATCTGGAAGATACTTGCCCATATCAAAGGGACGCACAACATGTGTTGTAGCATATGGGTTTCCCATCGTGATGTTCACAAAAGAAAGTCCATAATCATCAAAAAGTTCACGAAGGAGTCTTTTGGGTTCCGACAAATCCATAGAGCCGTCCGGTGCCTGTCCAAATCCCCTGCATTCCTTCGGATATCCATCATAGATACCGATTCTTGAAACAATCTGGAAATCCGGAGTCTCATATGCCTTTGCGGCCTTTATAGAGTTCTTCAGGAGTCTTGTCCTGTTCTCATAGGATCCACCATATTCGCCTTTTCTGTCATAGGCTGCAATGACTTCCTGGAAAAGATAACCATGACAGGACTTTATATCGACAGCATCAAATCCAGCCTCACGGGCAAGAAGAGCGGACTTTCCTGTTTTTTCCTCAATATGCTTAAGATAATCATCAGACACTATGCAGGAGTCATCAGCTGCTCTGAATGTCTCGAGCCAGGCATTTCTCTGAGCAATGAGAGGAGCAGGTCTGTTATCAGGATTTGAATAGCGTCCGGAATGATTCGACTGCATGACAAGGAAAGGCTCAAAACCATTTGCTTTCAGTCCCGCTTCCTTCACCTTCTCATTAAGACGCTTAAAAGAATCAAGAGTTTCCCTTGTGAGCAGAAGCTGTGTTCTGGAAGAACGTCCCTCCTCAACAATTGAAATCGCTTCATACCAGATTATGCCGGCTCCGCCAGCAGCTTCTCTTGTATATCTTTTCTCAGTATATTCCGAAGGCTTGCCATCCGGGGTTGAATCAGCACCTTCCATGGGAGCGATTCCAAGACGATTGGGAATCTCACGGTTCCCGATTCTTATCGGAGCTGAAAGACACTCTGTATTATCTGCAAAAGGAATCGTAACTCCAAGTTCCTTGCACTTTGCTTTTACGTCATCTAAAGATTTATAGGTGAATTTCTCATGTTTCATGGCATTAATAGCTTACTTTTTTTATGAAGAACTTTCCATCTTCTGGAAAATATTTACACACATATTGTGAAGCTAGTACCAAGAACCTTCAAATACAGCAATTTTTGTCACAGAAGAAAAAACTGACACTTGTTTTTCAAGCTTAGTTTTCCAGTTTGGCAGTGTAAAAGCTTGAGCTGTTTTCCCATTAATCGTAGGCTTTTTCCATGAGAACAGCTATAATTGACATTGGTGGAGGAATGCGCGATGCATTCGGAGCCGGCATATTGGATTATTTCCTTGATGAAAAAATCAACGTTCCTTTGTGTATAGGAGTGTCTGCAGGAGCATCCAATCTCGTGACCTATATTGCAGGACAAAGAGGAAGGATCATTAACTATTATGACAATTATCCCAACAGATGGCAGTACATGGGATGGCGAACATTCCTGCTCCACGGAAGTTTTCTCAATATGAAATACATATATGAGGATTTATCCTTTCCCGGCAAAGAGAATCCGCTTGATTACGATGCTTATGAGAAATCTGAAAAGGATATGATTCTGGTCGCTACCAACGCTCTTACAGGAAATGCTGAATACTTTTCAAAGGAAACAATTTCCAGAACAGATGTAAGGACACTTGAAGCATCCGGAACAATCCCAGTCCTCTGTAAGCCAACCATGATAGATAATATTCCATATTTCGACGGCGGGCTTTCCGATCCGATACCTTATAAGAAGGCTTTTGAAAACGGCGCTGAAAAGATCATCGTTATAATCACTAAACGACGGGATGATTTCAGGGATCCGGAAAAAGACAGGACTGCTGCACGCATTCTTTCCTGGAAGTATCCAGAAAGTGGCAAGACTCTTTTAAAAAGAGCCGAAACATATAACAGAGAGCTGAAGGAAATTCTGGAACTTGAAAGCGAAGGTAAAGTGCTTCTTCTCGCGCCAGATGATACATTCGGTGTCACTACAACAAAGCATCGAAGGGAGGATGTAAGGAAACTTTACGATCATGGATATCAGAAAGCCCAGGCTGTAAAGGAGTTCCTGTCATGAAAAATGGGCATGTTTCCATGCCCACAATACCTGAATTTCAGTCTCAGAGCGCAAGCAGTGAGAAAACAAGCGTAAAGAGCGCTACTGTTTCTGTAATACCGATTACGATGAAGTAGTTGGCTGTACCCTTTCCCGTTTCAGAGAGAGCATCAGATGCTGCTGCTGCAACCTTTCCCTGGAACCATGCAGAAAGTCCGATGGCAGCTCCTCCCAGCATTCCGACTGACAAGCAGAGAAGATACGATGCGCCAGTTTCAAATGCCGAACGGATGAATGTCATAAGAAGAAATCCGTAGATTGTCTGTGTCAAAGGAGCTCCTGCAAACGCCACAAGAATGAATGGCGCAGGTTTTCCTGCAGCATAGCATTTCTTCCATCCACCTACAGCGCTCTGTCCTGCACAGCCTGTACCGAATCCTGAACCTAGTGCGGAAAAGCAGAGTGCACATGCCATTCCCAGATAAGCAAGATTTTCCATATCCTCTCCTTAGCTGTTTTTATCAGCTTTATCATTAACCATTTTACAGAATGGTTCGTAATTGTATCCAGTCCACTCCATTCCGAGAGCACCGGAGAATTCCAGTAAATTGAGTCTGACACCGTGAACGACAACAGACAGAATACCCATAACAAGGTTAAGAAGATGCCCGACAACAATAATTGCAATTCCGACGGGAATAAGCGCGCCGGAGAGCATCCCCTCTGCCATCCCATTGAACGACTGTGCTATCGCAAGCGAAGCCATGCCTACCGCAAAAAGCCTTATGTAACTCATGATATTGGAGAAACATGAAATGGTATCAAGGAACGTTGTAAAAAAACCTGCAAGGCTTGCTTTGAGACCATCAAGGAATTTCACACCCGGTCCCTGTGCCGAGAAACAGCAGACAAGGACGAAACCAAGGGCAATACCGCCAATGATAATGCCAAATGGCACTGCCTGTCCGATAACAAGGTACAGAGCCATAAGGTAGAGCATCACGACATCTATGAACCACCCGGCTTCCGCCACGAGCGACAAGTCCTTTTCCTTTGCTTTCCTGACTATGTTCATCACTCTGGCAAGTCCCAGCTGGACTGCTCCAAGAATGAAGCAGAACTTCATCAGCATGTTCTGTGCCCAGACTGAATCCACACCGACGACTTCAGGGAAGTTTGTAATGGCAGGAACAATGAATATCTTCAGGAATGGAAGATGATTGAGCACGGCTTCTGAACCAAACCATGTTCCAGTCATTGCGCCCCATATAATGGTCACCACGGAAAGCACGTAAAGAAGTATGTTGATATCGGAGGCCTTCTTTGATTTGACATGCATTATAATTGCAGCAATCAGGAATATCAGGCCATAACCTCCATCGCCGATAATCATTGCAAAGAAGAGTGCGAAGAACACAAGAAAATATGATGAGATATCATACTCTCTGTAACCCGGAACTGTTCCAAGAATATCAAAAATTGGTTTTACGATTCTCGTGATGCCCTTGTATGCAACAAGAGTTGGTGGATTGTCATCTTCTGACGGTTCAGAAATCGAGTATGCGAAAGATTCACTCTTTGCAAACCTTATGAAATCCTTCTCGCATTTTTCTGGAATATATCCCTGGAGATAGATGATATCATCACCATTCACAGTTGCGCTCACACGTTCAAATGTTATCTTCTCATCCCATTCTGCGATGACAGCCTTATATGACGGGATATACTCCGCTCCAAGCCTTATCTTCTCGCCAAGCTCCTTCAGCTCCTCTTTCTCTGAAAGAAGTTCTGCATCAATTTCGGAAAGATTCTTTTCTGGAAGATCAAAACGCTGAGCGGCAATTTCCGCTGGCATTTCAGAATTTACAAGAGCGACAGCCCTTCCCTTTCCATTATAAGCGATAGGAATATAGCGGATACTCTCATCTGATCGCAGTTTCTCCTCATCCTTTTTTCCGATTGTATAAAGGGAAAGAGAAATACCATCTGCGGAAAGTGCCTTCAGTTCTTCTGGATTGAAATCCCCGAAAGGTGCAATTCGCTCCCTTTCATTCTGCAAGAGAATGATGCTGTCTTTCAGTTCTGACTCTCTTTCGACAGCATTTTTCAAGGAAACATGGACCTTTTCAAAATCAGAAGATGAGAGCAATTTCTCCTTTCTTTTTTTGTCACCGCGTTCCTCTAGAATCTGCAATATATGCTGATATTCTCCCCTTTTCTCCTCATAATCAGAAGACAATGGAGATTTTCTTACCATATCAGTTACATGCATCACACCTGCATTCCGGAGCGATTCAAGAAGCCGCTGCTTTCCTTCAGCAGATGCAAGGATGACAACTTTTTTCATTTTCTCAATCATCAGCTCACCTTCACTAGCTTCTTCTTGGCTATCTTTCCTCGGACAACAGCGGAAGTCTGCTGATCCTGAAGATAGATACCGATCACTCTGATATTCTCTTTCGTCTCAGGTATCTTTACCTTCTCGAAGAGATTGACGCGCTGAGTAGTCGTTCTCAGTTCTTTGGAAAGAAGCTCTATTCGCTCCTCAAGCGTAGAAACAAGCGCATCATACTTTGCTATGTTCTTCAGCTCCTCCAGAGCCTTATCGACCCAGAGAGGATAATAATTCAAATCGTATTCGATTCTCTTGAAAACAAGCTCTTTGAAGACAGGAACTTCCACACCTGCAATATTGCCTTTCTCCTTCTCTATTCTGTCGACAACCACAAGGGAAGAGATTGAACGTTCAGGAGGAAATGCAGCATTGCCACCATACACTGCTATCCAGGAAGAAATCGCATCTACAGCTTTCTTCTGCTCCTCCTTAAGCTTCCTGATTTCATTCTCAGCTTCCCTGATGACTATCTGAAGCTGCTGTTTCTTCAACTGAAGCGTTGGAAGATAGCGCTGATATTGCCGGAGAGAGTCCTTCTGCTTCTTCTGCTCATTTTTCGTAAGCTTTACAGCCATCACTTCTCCTTAGGCCAATATGTTTCAATCAGATCAGAACGAAGTCCTGTCTCATTTGGTTCGAAACATGAAGCAAGAATTCTCCACCCCTCATCAAGAGCTTCTTCCAGAGGGATGTTGACACTCAGGTCCATCAGCTTCTCTTCAAAAAGCGCACCATATTTCAAAAGCTTCTCATCCCAGTCCGTCATCATGAAGCCCATCGACCGCTTCTCCAGAGAATCCTTATAAGCTGCATAGAGTTTAATCATGGCATCCATGAGAGAACGGTGATCGGAGCGGGTGTCTTTGTTCACATTCTGCTTCAGACGTGAAAGGGATCCGAAAGGTTCAATATGGCCACCACGGAGGTAATACTGCCCCTCTGTGATATATCCGGTGTTATCCGGAACCGGATGAGTGACATCATCACCAGGCATAGTGGTGACACCAAGAATCGTTACAGAACCGGCACCTTCAAAATCGACAGCTTTTTCATATCTGGATGCCAGTGTGGAGTAAAGATCGCCAGGATAACCTCTGTTTGAAGGAACCTGATCCATTGTAATTGCCATTTCCTTTTCTGCATCACAGAAGTTTGTCATATCTGTAAGAAGAACAAGCACACGCTTTCCATCAAGCGCAAAACGTTCAGCAACGGCAAGTGCAAGATCCGGAACAAGCGTGCATTCAACAGTTGGATCGGATGCAGTATGAATGAACATTATCGTTCTCGACATTGCGCCTGATTTCTCAAGCACGTTGCGGAAGAAAAGGTAATCATCATATTTCAGTCCCATTCCACCTAGAACAATGATATCTACATCAGATTGCATAG
Source organism: uncultured Spirochaetaceae bacterium (assembly GCA_944392975.1). Classification (GTDB taxonomy): domain Bacteria; phylum Spirochaetota; class Spirochaetia; order Sphaerochaetales; family Sphaerochaetaceae; genus Ornithospirochaeta. The sequence continues at coordinate 18,457 of CALXYN010000010.1, forward strand.
CAATACGTGCAAGCAGTTCGTTGTAAGGTTCACCTGAAACGGAGAAAATAGGCAACTTCTGAGATTCAACAAGCGTATTGAAAACGTCAATCATCGGAATACCTGTACGTATCATATTCTTCGGCATGATGCGCTTTGAAGGATTAACAGACGGTCCTCCGATATCAATCATATTGCCCTCTAATTCTGGGCCGTTATCACGGGGTTTACCAGCTCCATCGAATACACGGCCAAGAAGATCCTCGGAATAGCTGACACGCATCGGCACACCAAGGAAACGAACACTGTCTCCGGTAGAAACACCCTGTCCGCCTTTGAATACCTGAAGGGAGACTTTATCACCATCAAGCTTTATGACATTGGCATATCCAGTACCCTGAGAAGTCGTGACTTCTACCAGATCCTGATTGCGTACTCCCTCGGCACGGACAGTGATGACATTACCGACGATGGATTCTATTTTCGTATATACCTTCTGCATTTACTTTCTCCTCTCCTGGAAATACGACAGGACTTCCTTCTTTCTTTCTTCTGCCTTTGGGTCGTCATCAGCTGTACTGTTCCAATCCAGGAAACGCTGTCTGAGCTCATTGAAGAAAGCTCTTACATCTTTTTTGTCAGTAAATGAAAAATCTGAATTAAGGATGTCATAAAGAACGGAGAAAGCAAGCTTCTGCCTTTCTACGGAAACCATGGCATCGACAGGGTCAAAAGAGTTCTGCTGAAGATATACAGAATCTATGAACTCGCCTTTCTGATAAATCACATAATCATCAAGGCTTGTTCCCTCCTCGCCTACAACCTTCATCATAGAAGCAACTTCATTTCCCCTTCTCAGGAATGAATAGGCTTCATCAACCTTCTTCTTTTCGATGATTCCTGTATATTTTGACCAAGAATCAAGAGAATCGATAGCAGGATATTTTCTCGCATCAGAGCGTTCCCTTGATAGACCATGAAAAGCTCCAACAACCTTAAGTGTGGCCTGAGTTACAGGTTCTTCGAAGTTTCCACCGGCAGGAGATACTGTACCGCCGATGGTTACAGAACCATAAGAACCATCACGGAGCCTTACCTTTCCAGCTCTTTCATAAAAACCGGCAATCCTTGATTCAAGATAAGCAGGGAATGCTTCATCTCCAGGAATCTCCTCAAGACGGCCAGACATCTCTCTCATTGCCTGAGCCCAGCGTGATGTACTATCTGCAAGAAGAAGAACATCAAGCCCCATGTTCCTGTAGTATTCAGCCATTGTCACAGCTGTATAAACAGATGCTTCTCTTGCAGCAACAGGCATTGAAGAAGTGTTACAGATGATAATTGTCCTTTCCATGAGGCTCTTGCCTGTACGTGGATCGAGGAGTTCAGGGAATTCCTTTAGAATTTCAACGACTTCTCCTGCTCTTTCGCCACAAGCTGCTATGATAACGACATCCACGTCAGCATTTTTCGATGTCAGATGCTGCAAGACAGTTTTCCCCGCTCCGAATGGTCCTGGAGTACAGTATGTACCGCCTTTTGCGACAGGAAGGAATGTATCAATGACTCTGATTCGCGTGACCATTGGCTCATTCGGAAGCAACCGTTCCTCATAACCGCCGATTGCGACCTTCACCGGTTGCGTGATGATCATTGAAAGCTCTTTTACATCCCCTCTCTGATTCTCAATCGTACAGACAGTCTCATGAGAACGATGAAGACCTTTTCCGGCTATACTCTTTATTCTCCATTCACCCTGGAGAGTGAAAGGAACCATGATTCTATGAGTAAAAAGCCCCTCTGGAACTGTTCCAAAATAATCGCCGGCAATAACGGTATCACCAACTGATTTTACAGGAGTGAAATCCCATTCCCTATCTGGAAGAGGATCCACATACACACCTCTTTCCAGGAAGAAGCCACATTTTTCTGCAAGCTCGGGAAGAGGATTCTGAAGACCATCAAAAACCTGGGTAAGAAGACCTGGGCCGAGTTCTACGGAAAGAAGTTCGCCTGTGAACTCAACATCATCTCCGACCTTAATCCCTCCAGTCATCTCATAAACCTGAAGAGAGGCAATCCCATCTGTGATCCTGATGATTTCACTCTTTAGCTTCGTGTCGCCGACTGAGATGAAACCAACCTCGTTTTTTATTACCTGGCCTTCAAAAGCAACATTGACCATGTTCCCGTTGACACCAGTGACATGTCCTCTAGCTGATGGCATACCGACTCCTTAACCCTTTATATTTCCCTCGATAGCCTCATAAAGCCTATCGAACTCAGCCCTACCCTTCTCTTCATCAAACGCATTCATTCTCTCAAGTATCTGCAACTTGAGAGCATAAATCATCAATGCCTCAGAAGAAAAAGGAGAACCATTCTCCCGTGAAGTGAGAAAATCAAAATAGAGTGAAAGTACTGCTTTCTCCCCCTCCAGCGGGTCCTTGTTTTCAACAATATCTCTGGCGATGCTCTCAAAAGACTTGTCAACATTCCGCGAATATCCAGAGAATCCCAGATGCTCAGCCCTTACTGAAGAAAGCGCATTATCAAGCCTGTAAGCAAAATCCTGCCATTCCTTGACAATTGGCAGGGTCGCTTTATCATCCTTATGGTCAAAGACCGCAAATGTTAGGTTTTCATAATCACGCTTAGATAGCTGCTCTGCAGCTTTCTCCATGAACTCTGGATAGGATATCGGAATATCCTTGTCCGTTCTAAGCATCGGCAAGGAAGCTGCGAAATAGTAGTATTCCGCCATTATCCGACAATCTCCTTAAGACTTTCTGAAAGATAAGGCAATATGAGTTTCACGCATTCTTCTGCTGAATAATCCACATATCCAGAACCATCTTTCTCAACAATTCTGAAACCGGACGAAACAGACTGTGAAGAGCGTATTGTAATGCCCTTCTCTATTTCGGAAGCGAATATACTGGAGAGATTCTGACGAAGTGTTTCAAATTCTTTAGGAGAAACCTCCACAGCCTTTTCTGCCACATCATCTTTAAGCACTGTCTTGATAAGTGATACAAGAGCTTCTCCATCCATGGCCGCAGCGGCTTTATCGCGGAGAATCGCAGTATATTTTTCCTCGATACTCTTCTTCAGGAGAAGAGAAACATCCCTTGCAGCCTGCTTGATTGAGGCTTCAGCAGACGATTTGCGAAGCATTGTTTCCTTTTCGCAATCGGAAAGAATACTGTCTCTCTCTTCTTCTGCCTTTTTGATTATCTGAGCTGCTTTTTCCTCTGCAGCCTTGATGATTTCCTCGCTCTTAGCATTCGCTGTCTCTATTCCCTCCTTTCTGATGGAGGCAATAAGGTCCTGAATCTGCTGTTCCATTCTAAACTTCCTAAATGAAAAACTAACGAATATTCTAAATCACAGTATAAGCAAAAGCAAATAAATGATTGTCGAGAATATATATTTTACATATGATGAAACTGTGAAGTCGGATGAAATATTCTCAAGCCCCATACCAGTAAGGGGCATTATCGCTATCAGAAATCTGAAAACAGGGAAAACATATCTTGAAAAAACAGAAGACGCTGTAGCCTCTTTCCAGAAAGAAAGATTCAATCTGGACTTGTCGATGCATCCTTCTGCAGAACTTCAAAATGAATATACAGCGCTGGGTCTGGAGCTCTTTACAATTGAGCTCGATACCCAGGCTGAGAACGATGAGAATCTTGATTCCCTCCTGGAAAAGAGGAAAGAAGATTATAAGAAACAGGGAATCATGCTTTATCAAAAGCAATAAGGTTCCGGACGCCTTCAATTGCGACACGGATAGCTGGCTCCGTATCATGAAGCTTTGGATTATCCATTCCAAGCTTCTCCCTCTCCTGATTGCCAACGACAAAGAATGCGGAGCCGCATCTGGCACCGAGTCTCGCAGCTATCGTGAAAAGTGCTGCACTTTCCATTTCCGATGCAAGTACTCCCAGTCTCTTCCATGCTTCCCATTTCTGATTCAGCTCATAGCTTACTGGCATCACATCAGGATCATGCTGGCCATAGAATGAATCCTTGCACTGGACAACGCCAAGGTGACTTTTCAGGGAAAGGCTGTCAGCAGCATTCTTAAGAGCTGTTACGACAAAATAATCTGCAACTGCAGGAAATTCTATCGGAGCATATTCGCGGCTTGTTCCTTCCATTCGGACCGCACCTGTTGCGATGACAACATCGCCACCCATTACAGGAAGCGCAATTCCTCCGCATGTTCCCATTCTGATGAAGGTATCAGCCCCGCATTTATAAAGTTCTTCCATCGCGATTGCCGCAGAAGGCCCGCCAATACCTGTTGACGTAACGGAAACAGGAACCCCTTCCAGTAATCCGGTATATGTCACATACTCCCTGCTATCTGCCACAAGTTTCGCATCTGTAAGATGAGCCGCAATAAGAGGCACCCGTTTGGGATCGCCGGGGAGGATAACATAACGCCCTACATCTCCCTTTTTTATGTGGAGATGATACTGTATTCCGGTTCCATTCATGTAGTCTGACACAACTACCTCCTATTTAAGATCAGCATGTAAAAAATACATGATAACATAAAAAGAGCATTTGTCCATTTTTAATGCTCAAAAACACTCAACATCTTTTTTGATTCTAGCTAGAATCACATTCCATGAAAGAACAAAAAGCCATACTTCTACTACTTTTGACTTCACTTATATGGGGACTTGCATTTGTAGCACAGTCCGTATCATCAGAGAGCGTCGGACCATTTACATTCAATGCAATCAGAATGATCATTGGAGCCATTGTCCTCCTTCCTTTTGCGCTTCCTTACATTAAAAAACATAGAGGAGACATAGAATACTGGAAAAAGGCAATAAGGGGCGGAATTCTTTGTGGAATCTGTCTTGGAGCAGCATCTGTTGCACAGCAGACAGGAGTTGCCACATCAGGTGCGGGAAAAGGAGGATTCATCACATCCCTCTACATTGTCATTGTCCCTTTTATGTCAGTTGTCATCGGACAGAAAATCAGGAAAAGCATCTGGCTGAGTGCAATTGTTGCAATATGTGGAATGTACCTTCTGTCAATCGGAGAGGGTTTCACGATTTCATCAGGAGACCTGTGGCTCATTGCCTGTGCAATACTCTTCGCACTCCACATCATGGTAATCGATGCAACAGGAAAAGACGTGGATGGCATAATACTATCGTTTTTCCAGTTTCTCACAGCCGGTATTCTCTGTTCCTTTGGAATGATTGCAGAACAGCCGGAGATGTCAGCAATACTCAATGCATGGCTTCCTATACTCTATGCAGGTGCTTTCTCCTGTGGACTTGCTTACACACTGCAGGTTATTGGACAGCGCTATGTACGTCCATCACGTGCAGTCTTTGCTCTCTCCCTGGAGAGTGTATGGGCCGCAATCGGTGGCGTTATCATACTCTCGGAAAAACTCTCAACAAAAGAGATAATCGGTTGTGTATTAGTCTTCCTGGCAGTACTCATTGCAGAGCTTGAACCTCAGAAGAGCTCAACATAAGTCTTACCCATACCACCGTCCTCTGGACGTGCAAACCGGTAATCCTTAATCTCTTTCCTCTTTTTCAGATATTCATGTATGCCTCTTGAGAGAATACCATCCCCATAACCATGGATAATCGAGAATGAAGGAAGAGATGAAAGGATTGCAGCTTCTATCTGATCTTCCACCCTTCTTAATGCTTCCTCAAGCGTCAGTCCCCTGACATCAATTGTATAGTCAGCCTTTCTTGTTGAAACACCATACTCAACTGATGTCTTTTTCTCACTCTTTGGTGCATGGTGAACCATATTCCGCTTTATATCCATTCTGAGTCCATTCTCGAGAGAGACTGTAACATTGTTGCCCTTTACAGCAACGACATGTCCAAGAGCACGGGAAGAACCACAAAGAACCAGATCACCAGGATTTATAGGAGAAGTATCCTCAACAATCTCCTCTGTATCATCAATAAGACTTTCCTCCCTGGCTTTCACTTCTTCTACAGATTTGATATACGACTTTACCTTTCTGGTTTTTTCCTGTGTGAGATTTCCAGTTCTTACATCCATCACAAGGCGTTCCAGTTCCTTTCTGGTTGATCTAAGGTAGTCGTTTATCTCCTTCACGCCCTCTTTTCTCAGTTCATTCTCTTTTTTTTTTTTTTTCTTTTCCTTCTTCTCGAATTCTTCCCTGCTCTTCTCTTCTTTCTTCTTGAGAATTGATATTTCAGTTATCTTTCTATCCAGGGTTCTTTCTTTTGATATCAGAGCCTTTATTATCCTTCCGGTAGTAGCATCTCCACCTCTGAGCTCTTCAGCTGCCGCCTCGATAATCTCTTTAGGTATCCTCATACGCTTTGCAGTTTCAAGTGCATGGCTGTCTCCTGGAATACCTTCCAGTACCCTGTATGTCGGAAGTCCAGACCTTTCATCAAATTCCATCGATGCATTCATCATGGCCTTCTCTGAATAAGCAAAGCTCTTGACCTGGGAATAATGAGAAGTGATGCATGTCAAAGCTGTATGCTTCGAGAAATATGAAAGCATTGAACGGGAAAGAGCAGCGCCTTCTTCAGGATCTGTACCAGAACCAAGTTCATCAAGTATTACAAGGCTATTGCCATCTGCCTTGTTGCAGATTTCAGCAATATTCTTCATATGGGAAGAGAAAGTGGAGGCAGCATCCAAAATGGACTGACCATCTCCGATATCGGTGAAAACAGAAGAATAAAGAGGTAGCACGGAATGCGCGTCCGCAGGAATATACCCCCCTATCTGATTTAGGAGAGCAAGAAGCGCAATTGTCTTCATTGTAACAGTCTTACCACCAGCATTAGCACCGGAGAGAACAAGTGCAGTAACTCCATCCGGAAGCGTAATGGTTATTGGCACAGCCTTTTCTCCTAATAACGGATGACGAGCAGCAATTAAGGACAGCGTTTTTCCACGTCTTGGCTGAACGGCCTTCGAACGTTTTACCCAGAGGGCAAATGAATAATAGAAGTCAAACTCAATAACGCGTTCAAGCATATCCTTCAGGACGGGCACCAGATTCCGGACTTTATCAGAAAGCTCATGTAGAATCTTCATCTTCTCAGCCCTGATACGCTCCTCAGCAATCACGGCGTCATTGTTAAGTGCAAGAAGTTCTGCCGGTTCTGCAAATAGCGTGTTTCCAGAAGATGATGCGCCTGAAATATAACAGCCAGGAATTCTTTTCTGATCACTCCTGATTGGTATGACAACACGTTCGTTGCGGAACATTGCCTCGCTCTGCTGGACAAGTGTCCTATGTTCGGATATGAACCTTGAAGAATATCTTACCCTCTCAGACCTTATCTCATCTCGCTTACGGATAAGAGGAAGAAGGCGTGGATGATCTTCATAAACATTTCCTTCATTATCTATCGAAGACAGGATTTCACTGGAAAGTTCCTTGTCCTCTTCATGTATCTCATCCTCTTTTTCAAGGAATACAAGCATTGAAATATATGAATGCAGGAACTCACCTGCCTTATATATATCTTCTCCGTGAATATCAGCATGCGTTGATTCTACATAGGTAAAGATATCGGAAATAGAAGGAAATGGATCAGGAGCAACACCCGAAAGGAGATTCAGATACTCCTCGATTTTCCTTGACCTTTTTTCAATCACAGATTCTTCGAATATTACAAGATCAGATGTTATCCGCGCCTTTCCTTCCGGTGACAATGCATTTTTCCGGATTATTTCAAGGACCTTATCCAGTTCTGTATCCTTTACAGTTCGTTCAGCAATCATCGTTTTTTATTCCTAAGATAGAATGGTTTTCTTTCCTCAAGTGCCTGCAGAATTCTCAAATAACTTTCATACCGAGCTTCTGAGACTTCTCCATTCGCAACCATTTCAGGAATGGCACATCCATCTTCTCCTTTATGGAGACAGCTAGAGAAAAGGCATGTCGCCCTATTAAGTTCGAGGAAAGCATCCTGCACAAAAATCTCTTCTTCGAAGGGAACTTCTATTTCCCTGACACCGGGGGTGTCAATAACAGCAATATCTCCTTTTTCTATATAAAGCGAATGATTAGTCGTATGCCTTCCTCTATTGTATTTTTCAGAGACATAACCTGTCCGCTGCTCCGTGCCCATAAGAGAGTTTATCAATGTAGACTTTCCGACTCCACTCTGACCTACAAAAGCTGTAATCCGTCCACGAAGAAGTTCTTTAAGATCATCAACTCCTTCTCCTGTCTCTGAGGAGACGAAAACAACCTTGAATCCAATCTTCTGATAAAGCTCGATACCTTCATCGCGTCCAAGATCTGCCTTGTTCATTATAATCAGGATATCTGCACCGGAGGAACAGGCAATTGCCCGATCAAGGAAACGAGGTCTGAACGGAGGAGATGATGAGGAAACAACAATTGCTGTCTGGTCCTGATTTGATGCAATGATCTGATTCATTTCTTTTTTTACGTTCCAACGTGCAAAAGAACTTTTACGCGGTTCAATTGATGTGACCAAAGCCTCTGATTCAGAGTATGGTTCACCTATTGCAATATCTCCGACAGCTACAGGATTATACTCCACCTCATCCTTCTTCATTACCTTGCCTTTGATACGCGCAGTGTATATCTTCCCGTCATCAAGGGAAAATGCCGTATAGATATTGTTAATTGCACGTCGAATCTGGAAACGCATTAAACCAACTCCAAATACAATGAAATAAGCCAACCATTACACATATTGATTGGATTATAGCATTATTCCTTTAATCTTATCCAAGCGATGGAAATTCTTTATTATAACTATATAAACGATTTCAAAATATAAAATTATAATATGTTTTTGTACTTGTTATTATATTGTTTCTATATTGTCCAACATATAATCAATATATTTTAACTACTTTATCATATTTATTTTTATCGGTTAAATTATTAATAAATAATGATTTAAATATCGAATAATTATTAAAAGATATAAAAATGCATGGTTATGATTTCAAATTGGAATGAAAAACCTCCCATTTCTGGGAGGAATGCTACAACTTAAATTAAATATTAAAATTCAAACATATCGGTAATTGCCGCTTTAATTGCCGCAATCAAAGCGGGTCGATATGTAGTAAGATACTCATTGCTTATATTCTTATTGTAGAGAATATGATAAGCAAATGAACCAGAATCAGACACATCTAAGTCAGAAGCAGTAATTGAGTCATCTATGAATGCATCCAAACCACTTAACCTACTTTTCACATCATCAAAAGATTTCTCAGACGTGAACAATTCCGAATCCCATGTGATAAACGGAACACTTGCAACATTCGAAAATGTTCCTGAGGAGAAAAAATACTCCGAATCGTTAGCATTATAAGTGAAGTTTATGCTTTCAGGAGCAGGAAGTGTAATCCCGTCAAAAATGAAATTCAAGGACTTTGTAATTGTGACATATGAATAATAATTGCTATTTCCAGAAAATGTGACATTTTTTAGAACAACGTCCTTTGTGTTGTTCATATCGAGAAGTGGCCCAGTCTTGCCATTAGAATTCAAAGAAACATCAGAAAGTACTGTACTGTTGATTTCATCATAGATGCCATCCTCTCCAAAAGTATCGGAGATCTTCATGAGCCTTATCTTGTCGTCCCATGGATTTTCAGAAGCATCAGCTTCGATGTTAAGTCGTGAAATACGAACATTGTCGGCACTAATATAAAATAGAGCTTGACCGCTTATCGAATCTGTATTAGTTTCACCAGAGTGCTTTATTGTTATCGTAGCCTCACTAAGTGATGTGAGAACGATGTCTGGCTGTGAAATGAGAACAGGGGCAACATCTATATCTTCAGCAATAACTGCAACACGAGTCTCACTTGCTGATCTACTTGTTTTATAGCTGACGAATGCTCTGAAATCCTCTTCATCCGATATGACTTCATCTGCAATTTGAAGTTCTATATCAATCCCATTAATTCTGAATGTACCAACACCATACTCATTTATGCTTGAAGGTCTTGGAAGACTTGCGACATTGCGGATTCCATTTTCATCCGTATATGGAATTGAGAACATACCATCAGCTTCTGGCGAAAAATAACCAGAAGCCGAGATTTCAACATTGACTTCAGGCTTACTATTATTGTCATCATCTACCCATGGTGGTGGAAACATATCCCCAGGAACAAATACATACTGTTTACAACCTGCAAGGCAAAACAGCACTAAAACAATACTAAAAATGATGAATGTTTTTTTCATTTCACCCCTCACAAATTTCATTCCAAAATTACTACGGGGGGGGGATGATGTCAACATATGCTAAATCATTAAAGTTTTGACCTGAAATTTCATTGTTTTAATATAATTTTTTGTATTTATCATATTGAATACATACATAATAAATATCTTATTTATTGATAAAAATATGTTTGAATATGATTTTTAAGTAATACCAAACTGATAATTAATGTAAATACTGTCTAAACAGTTTTAAATATAATGCTTTCTGTTTGGTATCAGTGTAATTACAATTACAAACCATACTTTATCTTAAACAAATCAATTAAGAAATTACATTGGTATTATGAACATTGACAAGTTGCCTTACGTATAAGACTATTTTCACATGTTTTCATTGAAACGATGTGAAGCTCCAGATTGTAATGCATACACCTTAAACGGTGGTAGGTTCTGCTATCATCATTCTCCTCATAAAGAAGAAATAAAAAAAGATGTAATTTATACCATGCAGAAAGCTCATGCTCTCAGAGATCTGACACTGGCTGCTGCTGATTTCAGAAATATAGAGATGAAGAACGGATTGCGTATAGCCGGCATGAACTTCTCATTCTGTGTATTTGACAACTGTACATTCCAGAATTCGATAATTCTTTCAAGTTTCTTTGATTTCTGTCTCTTCATGAATTGCAGATTCAGTGGGATTGAGGGAAGGTATGCAGTTTTTGCTGGTTCAACATTCGTAAACTGTACAATCAATGACTCTGTAATCATCCATTCAAACTTCATGGGAATCGAAACAGACAACTGTGATTTCTCTGGCAATGATTTCTATTACAGCAATTTCTCACTTTCTCGTCTTATTTCAACATCACTTGATGATTGTAACCTTAAAAGAACAAGTTTCAGAGCCGCAATGACAAAGGGTGTTACATTTCGTTATTCGAATCCAGAAGAAGCTTATTTGAGAAAGGAGGATTTATGAGAATACTGACTCATTTCTCGGCAGAAGGATTATCGAACGTGTATTTGATTGTTGATGAAAAAAGAAATGGAATCATCGTTGATCCTGCTCAGGTTGATAGAGAGCTTCTTGATATGATTTCAAATTTCACAACAGGATTGATTGCAGTTCTGATAACACACAAACACTACTCACATACAGCCGGTCTTGGCACTTTAATGAAAATTTTCAATCCAGTAATTTATGCATATGAACCTTCAATCAACGGTTATGAGACAAAAACTGTAAAGGATGGTGATGCATTGCAGGTCGGCACGTTGAATGTAAAAACACTCCATGTTCCAGGCCACTCAATTGATTCAATAGTCTATCTTGTACAAGGTGCTGCATTGTTTACAGGTGATACACTTCTATCTGGCTCAATCTCTGAGACAAACAGCTTTGTTGAACGTGCCCTTCTGTTAAGATCGCTGGATATGAAAGTTCTGACTCTTGATGACAGCACTCTTGTATATCCAGGGCACGGAGCACTGTCAAAGCTTCGCATTGAGAAGATGCTTAATCAGGATATTCTGCAATCAAACGCCTTCTAATATTGGAAGAATCCTTTTAAATCGCGCTGGCAGTTCCGATTCGAAATGCATTCTCTCACCTGTCTCAGGATGATTTATCTCAAGAGAAAATGCATGCAGCATCAATGTTGAATCGGGATAACGAGGATCATTGACTCCATAAACAGGATCTCCCAGAATCGGATGACCGGTAGAACTCAGATGTACACGGATCTGATGAGTTCGTCCGGTATGAAGATGGATATCAACAAGGGTGTATCCAGATAAGATCTTCTCAACAGTATATTCAGTAAGAGCTTTTTTTCCACGGTCTTCCCTGTCTGTAGCCCTGAATTTCTTCCTGTCCTTTGGATCTCTCTCGATATTTGTATCTATAAATCCATGAGGAGGACAGAATGTCCCCTTGGCTATCGCTTTGTAATGTTTCTCTGTTTCATGTGAGAAGAACTGACTTTGAAGCTTTTCCAATGCTGAAGGAGTTCTGGCAATGACCATTACACCGGAAGTATCCTTATCGAGACGATGAACAATTCCCGGCCTTTCATCATCGGATGAGGCAAAATCATCGCCATACCGGGACAGAAGAGCATTGACAACTGTTCCTGAATGAACACCGGCACCCGGATGTACAACCATTCCCTGAGGTTTATCAATGACAAGAATGGAATCATCTTCATATAGAACAGTGAGAGGAATATCCTCGGCATCAAGGCCTTCGAACACCTCCTCATCATATTCAAGATTAACCTCATCCCCTTCTTTAACCTTTGAGCTCTTCTTGGCATTTTTTCCATTGAGAAGAATCACGACAGAGGGAAGAGAGAAAACTGAACGTTGAATATCGAGCTCTGCAGAAAGTGTAGCATCCAGTCTTCCAGAACCTTCAACAGTATGAGAAAAACTATGATGTCTAATCACCGGAGACCTTCCCTATAATCCAGTCAGTTCCCGCAATCACGAGAGATAACCCACCTGCTATCAAGGCCTGCTGCAACACTCTCTGGTAATCCTGATCAGGCGTTGGCATACCTAAAGATGAGGCCAGGGAATAAATACCCATAGCAACGGGAAATGTAATAACAAGGGAGCCGAAGAAGATTGTCTCTGCCCTTCTCAACTCAAGTGACCAGATAGGAAACTCTTCCTTTTCATATGGTTCGTACTCATATTCTATAGGATCAGAGAATAATGGCGTAAGCAAAGTAAGTAATATCAAGAGAATTGAAATCGCTTTTCTTATCATTTCCGTGCCCCAAAAATCGCAGTACCGATTCGAACTTCATCAGAACCATACTCAAGCGCAATCTTCCAATCTCCGGACATTCCCATTGAAAGTACGGAAACAGATGGATTCTCGCTCTTCACCTTCAGAAAAAGCTCCTTAGTATGCTGGAACGCCTGGCGGATTCTCGCTTCATCACCACCAAGAGGCCCTATAGTCATTATACCAAGAAGGTTGATACGAGGACACTCCCTCAGATAGCATACAGCATTCAGAAGCTCTTCTTCAGTTCTGAACCCTGATTTGTTTTCCTCCCCGGAACTGTTGAATTCGAGAAGAATATCCATATCCACAGCCAGAGCCTCACATTCTTTCTCAATCTTCTCTATAAGCGGAAGGCTATCAACGCTTTCAATCCTGTCAGCCCATTCTATAGCCTTTCTTACTTTATTACGCTGAAGCTGTCCAATAAGATAAACCTTCATTCCCTCTGGTCTTTCGTTCTTTGGAGGGAATTTCTCTCTCATTTCCTGAACTCTGTTTTCACCAAAGATTCTGGCACCTGCATCATATGCCTCCATCACGGCTTCATATGGATGAAATTTTGAAACAGCAACGAGTGAAACATCATCACTTATAGCTTTTACAGCATTATATACACTCAGATAGTCTGTCATTTAGAATTCCTTATCTCATCAAGACGCTCTTTATCAAGAGCACTTCTCTCCGCTTTGTATTTTGCCCGTAAAGCCTTTCTGTCAATAGCCCACGCGTGTAGAAATTCAAGCTGTTTGCTTACGGCGGCGTTGCGGCTTGTAATACTCGGGTTTGCTAGGACAATGTGGCTAGCGGTTGCCCTGAGACTCTCCTTGTACTTTTCAATTGTTGCTTCAATTCTGAGTTTAAGTTCTGCAGCAAGCTCGGCCTTTCCTTCTCCCTGCAATGCCGCAAGTCTCTCTTCAGCTTCAGATCTGAGTTCGCGGATTTTCTCCAGTCCTTCCTTGAAGGCCTTCATCTTCATAATCGAAAGGACTGTATCAGATGACATGACTGCAACAATCAGGATCGCAGCATAATGAAGGATATCGGCAGGCAGAGAGCCAAGAATTCTTGAAACGAAAGGCTCTACAAGATACTCAGCAACGAGTCCCAGAATACCGAAAAGTGTAGAATTAAGTAAGCAGACACGACCATTGATATTGATTTTGTGTTTTGAGTAATCCCAGAGTTTAACAGAAAAAAACTTCTCTAAAAGCCATGATGTGAAATATTCAAGGCAGGAAGTGAGAATGAAAGCAAGGATAAAAACAGCAACAGGCCACTTTGAGAGCGGGTCAAGAAGCACTGTAACAATAAGAGACCCAAAACCGTAAATAGGAAGATATGGCCCATAGAGAAATCCCCTGTTTACAAACCGCTTCTGGCCTACAGAGCAATAAACGACTTCACAGAAATATCCCAAAACAGAATAAATGAAAAAAACAACAATGAATGTGTCAGCCAATTTGTCCTCCAGAAAAAGAGTAGCCTAATTCACTGGTAATGGCTATTGCTTTCTGGAAAACCCATACAGCAATTCCAATATATGTTAGGATATATCCCGGCTTGGAGGAAATAAATGAGAAATGATATCGATAATATTCTAAATAAGATTTGCATAAAGCTTGAAAATACAAGAGCAAGATGCCAAGGAACAATCCCCTACCTGAGTCGCAATGGGCACTATGACAACAAAGCTGACAAAAGTGTTCAATGGTCTCTTGATAATGGACTTTCGTGGTGGACAAACGGTTTCTGGGGAGGCCTGATGAATCAGGGCGCAGACTTGACTGGGGAAGATAAGTTCGATGCAGAGTGCCAGAATGAAGAGGAAATGATGGACAGCTGTTTTTCATCAAAATGGTTCTATGGACTTCATCACGACACAGGCTTCATGTGGCTGCCAATGAGTCTTTACAGATACATGAGGACGGGTAGCAAAGAATCAAAGCGAAGAGCGCTGACAGCTGCAGCACTTCTTGCAGCACGTTTTAATCCGGCAGGCTTCATTAGAGCATGGAATGAGGAAGGAGAAGATGTACGCGCGGGATGGAGTATCATTGATTCAATGATGAATATTTCCCTTCTCTACTGGGCAGGAAAAGAAACAAAAGATCCAAGATTCATACAGATTGCAAACATTCATGCAGAAACAGTCAGAAAAAATTTCATACGTCAGGACGGATCGGTCTGTCATATAGTCGTATTCAATCCTGAAACAGGAATGAAGGAAGCTGAAAAAGGTGGTCAGGGCTACAAGGAAGGTTCCAGATGGACACGGGGACAGAGCTGGGGAATTTACGGATTTGCAAATGCATACAACCATACAGGTAAAAAGGAATTTCTGGAGGCCTCAACAAGGATTGCAGATTCTTTCATTGCATCAATTCCATCTTCTTATCTGATTCCCGTTGATTTTGATCAGCCTGAAAAGCCTGCATATGAAGATTCAACGGCAGCTGCAATCGCTGCATCGGCTTTGATAACTCTGTCAGAGGCATCCAATAAGGAAAAATATAAAGATATTGCTGAACGGATACTCGATTCACTGATTGATGACCGTGCGGATTTTTCTCCGGAAACAGATGGAATACTACAGAAATGCACAGGATCCTATCATGGTGAAAAAGACAGGGAAGTGAATTTTGCCTATGCAGATTTCTATTTCATTGAGGCCCTGATGAAACTCAAAGGAAAATACAGAGCAATCTGGTAAAACAGGCGATTGCCACAACACTGCATAGAGTGAAAATGATTTTTTCCTGAAGCACTTGCAACAAGATTTTATCTATGCTATTGTAGCGTCGTTCGGAGGATTAGCTCAGCGGGAGAGCGCTTGCCTTACAAGCAAGATGTCACAAGTTCAATCCTTGTATCCTCCACTACTCTGAAGCCGGTGAAGAACCGGCTTTTTTATTATTCAAGGGGTTTGTAATGGAAAAGAAAAACAGACTTACGGAATTACCCGTAGTCTTTATGCTTGCGATGCTGTGCTGCTTTCTCTGGGGAAGTGCCACACCAGCTATCAAAATCGGTTATCAGATTTTCGGTATAGAGAATTCAGATACGATATCGATAATTCTCTTTGCAGGAATCAGATTCTTTCTAGCCGGCATACTTGTAATAATCGTGCAGTCAATAATGGCTGGACATTTCATCAAACCAGAAAAGGGTTCTTTTCCTTCAATTTTTAAGCTTTCTCTGGCACAAACAATGATCCAGTACTTCTGTTTCTATGTGGGACTTGCCCATACAAGCGGTGTAGCCGGAACGATTATTTCAGGAGCAACTGGATTTTTCTCAATCATTATCGTTTCGCTCATATTCCGCTATGAGAAACTTACCTTGCCTAAGATCATCGGCTGTATCATGGGCTTTGCAGGACTTATCATCATGAATGTCGTATTTGGAGAAACTACTGTTTTCCATTTCTCATTCCTCGGAGAAGGTCTCGTCCTCTGCTCTACAATAAGCCTTGCAGTATCTGGAATTCTTGTTAAGAAATATTCAAAAGACTTCAATGTCGTAATGCTTTCAGGTTATCAGTTCATTCTCGGCGGTTTTGTAATGATAGTCGTCGGCCTTGCTCTTGGTGGTAGAATCAATCTCGTACCACAGTTCTCTGCTTATCTTCTTCTCTTGTATATGGCACTCATATCAGCTGTTGCATATTCAGTATGGGGAATTCTTATGAAATACAATCCTGTAAGCCGTGTATCGATTTTCAATTTTCTTACACCGCTTTTCGGAGTTCTCCTTTCTGCAATATTTCTGGGAGAAGTCGAACAGGCTCTTTCATGGAACAAACTTGCGGCACTCATCCTTGTTTCCAGCGGAATTTACATCGTGAATAGGAAATACGAGAAAGCCTGATTCTACAGATTCATCTAAAAACAACAAGGGGTATAGCAATCAGCTGTACCCCTTTTCAGTACTAAAATCATTTTGCTGAATATGGTTCTCTTTCCTTCAGGATAACATCGTGTGCACCACCTTCCTTTATCGATGTTGCGCTCACCACAGTCAGCTTTGCCTTCTCTCGGAGTTCCTTCAGCGATAATGCGCCACAGTTGCACATAGTCGACTTTATCTTTGAAACAGTCAGGGATACATTATCTTTAAGAGAACCGGCATAAGGAACATATGAATCCACACCTTCAGGGAATGACAGTTTCTTGTCACCGCCTAAATCATAACGCTGCCAGTTCCTAGCTCTTTGAGACCCCTCTCCCCAATACTCTTTAAGATAGTTTCCATTTATATTGACAAGAGCAGAAGGAGATTCATCAAAACGGGCAAAATACCGGCCAAGCATCACGAAATCCGCACCCATTGCAAGAGCGAGCGTAATGTGGTAATCGAAGACAATACCGCCGTCAGAACAGATTGGAATGTAAACTCCTGTCTCTCTGTAATACTCATCACGGGCTTCTACTACATCAATCAATGCACTGGCCTGACCTCTGCCGATACCTTTTGTCTCGCGTGTTATGCAGATGGAACCGCCACCGATGCCAACCTTTATGAAATCAGCACCACATTCTGCAAGGAATCTGAAACCATCCCTGTCAACAACATTTCCAGCTCCAACCATCACCTGATCACCGTACTCAGAACGAATCCAATCAAGTGTCAATTTCTGCCACTCAGAGAACCCCTCTGATGAGTCAATGCAAAGAACATCAGCACCTGCATTAACAAGTTTAGGAACACGTTCTCGGTAATCACGTGTGTTTATTCCAGCACCGACAACATAGCGTTTATGAGAATCGAGAAGCTCATTTGGATTTTCCTTATGCTCAGAATAATCCTTTCTGAAAACAAAAGATGTAAGACGCCCTTCTTTATCGACTATAGGCAACTGGTTGAGTTTGTGTTCCCAGATGATATCATTTGCTTCCGTAAGGGTTATCCCTTCCTCGCCTTTTATAAGTTTGTCAAATGGTGTCATGAAACTACGGACAGGAGTATCTGGAGACATTCTGGAAACCCTGTAATCGCGGGAAGTGATTACTCCCTCAAGCTTCCCAGACGGAGTTCCATCTGCGGTCACGGCTATTGTAGAATGTCCTGTCCTCTTTGTCAGATCAAGGACATCCTCTAATGTACTATCTGCAGAAAGATTGCTGTCCGATGCTACGAATCCGGCTTTATAAGATTTAACTTTCCGTACCATCTCAGCCTGGTCATCAGCACTCTGGGAACCATATATGAACGCAATTCCACCCTCCCTTGCAAGGGCTTCTCCCATCTTCTCACCAGAGACAGCCTGCATAATCGCGCTTACCATCGGTATATTCAAATGCAGCCTGGCTTCTTCATCCTTTCTGAATTTGACAAGAGGTGTCCTAAGAGAGACATTTGCAGGAATGCATTCCGATGAGGAATATCCGGGAACCAGAAGATATTCGCTGAAAGTACGCGAAAGATCCTTGTAAAAATAGGCCATGGCATTCTCCTTGGCCTATTATTCTGAAAAGAAATTCAAATATTCAAGTGCTATTCCTCTATTTAATGGTCTGCATCTCACCTTTTGTGGAAAGGAGTATTAAGGCACTGGATTCTGAATCAAGCACAACCTCCAGTTTTCCATCATTGATGCAGGCATTGGCAGAACCGTACCAGATTGAGGCAAGCCCGGAAGGCATTGCAAAGAGGTCTATAGACAGCGCTCTCTTTCTGGGACATTTATTAATCACAGCAACAGCCGCATTGTCCCTGCCGATACGTTCAATCGCAAAGGCATCATCATCGAGTGCTTCAATCCTCACAGCAGAATATGGGAAGAAGCTTTTCTTTCTTAATTCTGCCATTTTCCTATATGCTTCATGAACATCCATATCCCAGCATTCTTCATTCCAGCACATCGGATAACGGGAAGCCTCCACAGAGCCCATTTCACCATCAAGAAGATTCTCATCACCATAGTAAATACAAGGCATTCCTGGAAGCATGAAATAAGCAATCACACAGCCAATATATATTTCCTTATTGAATATTGTCTTGTCATTATGAAGGCGAGGTGTGTCATGGCTATCAAGCAGATTCATCTGAAAAAATGCACTCTGGTCAGGAACTGATGCTATGGCATCAATAAGAGCCACAGCAACCTCCCTGCCATTCCATCTGGTCTCACGCACAGGATCATGTCCCCATCCGGGGGTGAGGAATCTGTCCCTTTCTCCCATCCAGGAACGAAGAGGCCTGGAAGAACCATAGTAGTTCATCGTAGCATCCCAGGTATCACCTTGCATGTACTCTGTGCTGTCATCCCAGTCTTCACCTACAAGATAAAGATCATTTTTGATATTTTTCAGGTTTTGCCTGACTTCCCTCCAAACCTCTTTTGTCAGCTGATCCTTACCTGCCCGACCAAGCTCTGGAGCAACATCAAGTCTCCATCCATCCTGAGAAAATGGAGGAAGGAGGAATTTCTGCATTACAGAATCCTTATCCCTGTAAATTCTGTTACGGAGTTTATGTGAGTTGTAATTAAGCTGAGGCAATGTGCGCACATTCTGCCAGTAACGTATATTCTCTCCCTCGATATAGTAATATTCACGTTCATCAGAATCAGGGTCTGATAAAGCTTTTTTGTACCATAATGACTCTATACCTGTATGATTTATTGATATATCCAATATAATTTTAATACCTAATTCATGTGCTTTAGATATAAGCTCTGCATAGGCTTCATCTCCTCCCAGTTTTTTATCAACATGGAAGAAATCAACAGTATCATAGCGATGAACCGTTCTGGAATCAAAAATCGGGTTTAAATAAAGTGCAGTAATTCCCAGATCTTTAAGATATGGCAGCTTCTGGATTATTCCAGGTATATCGCCATTGTAGAAATCAATACAGCGAGCCTCTGAAAAAGGTTTCGGAACAGAGTCAAAGGATGGTGTTGTCACACGACCTCCATCAAATTCATATTCACCGGCTCTCGCCCCTAAAGACTCATCCCCTCTGAAGAATCTGTCAGGAAATATCTGATAACAAGTAGAAGATGCAACCCATGCAGGGGCTTCTAGAGATGGAATAATCTGGAATCGATCACTGTATTTAGGAGTATTTCTTGTTATTCCTGACTTTGAATAATAGTAGCTCTTTCCATCATGAATGAACGCAAAAAAGAAATGAAAAATCTCATCACGAATTGTAATCGGAGCACTCACCTGATATACCGGATAACCGTTGAATGTTCCGGTATTTC
Source organism: uncultured Spirochaetaceae bacterium (assembly GCA_944392975.1). Taxonomy (GTDB): domain Bacteria; phylum Spirochaetota; class Spirochaetia; order Sphaerochaetales; family Sphaerochaetaceae; genus Ornithospirochaeta. The sequence goes on from CALXYN010000010.1 coordinate 38,671, forward strand.
TCATCTCGTAAGTGGAAAGAAGCCCGTTATCATCATCAGCACGTAGCAATACAATTTCAGGAGTTGATGAAAATACAATTGAAAATACCGTCATCTCGCCTTTCTTAGGAAATAACGGTGATATGAACTGATCTGAATAGGAAAAAAATGCCTTCATTTTGCTCTGCCTCAAAGATAATCATACACCTTTGAAACAGAGCTGGAATATAAAATCAGGACTGCAATGCAGCAAGAACCGCCGAAAGGACTGTCTCAGGAGATGGAGAGGCATCAATATCTATGATATTTCCCTTCTCTTTGTAGTATCCGATAAGCGGAGCCGTTTCCTGCCTGTAGACTTCAAGGCGATGTCTTATTGCCTCAGGCTTATCATCATCTCTCTGGATAAGCGGCTCTCCTGTCTCATCATCAAAACCCTCTTTCTTCGGTGGGTTTGTTACAATGTGGTAAATCTTCCCTGTAGAAGGTGCAAGGCGACGGCCAGAAAGTCTTTTTACAACTTCCTCATCGTCCAGTACAAAATTGATCACAGCATCAATTTCATCCATTGTATCAAGAGCTTCAGCCTGTGCTATGGTCCTAGGAAAACCATCGAGTATATAACCAGAAGCCGTATCATCATTCTTCAGTCTGTCCCTAACCATTTCAATGGTCACCTCATCAGGCACAAGACCGCCAGATGCAAGAATTCCCTGAACTTTCTTTCCAAGCTCTGTACCATTCTTGATATTGGAACGGAAGATATCCCCAGTCGAAATATGAGGAACGTTAAGCTCTGTTTTGAGAAGAGCAGCAAGCGTGCCCTTACCAGCCCCTGGAGGGCCGAGAAGTACAATATTCATTTTCTCACCTCTGAGGAGAGTATAGCAGATTGAAATGCAATTTTTCCACGAATAAAATCGATTCCCATAAATAATGATTCCCGATTAACACAGAGGAACAGTTTCACAGACATTGCATTGATTCCGCTTTCCCTTTAGTCTACCATAAAAAGTGGAGGAACAATGCCTGATAGAATTATCCTGCATGCTTCTGATCTCGATGGTTTTCTTACCGATTGGGACAAAGAAGCCCTGCAAGAAATAGAAACAATGCATTCGGCTGTCTCGAATACCGCAAGGGAAATGGAAGAAGCTGAAGGTGGTGCGAGAAAGAAAAAGGAAGAGGAGCTGACAGAAGGCTCAAAGGCAATCGGATATCGCCTCGAATATATCTCCCGCATGGTACCGTCCATCCATGTCTATTCATTTGAATCGCCAAGGGAACAGCATGGAGAGGCTTCCCGAATCATTGCAAAGCTCAGGAATCCGAAGACAGGACATGAAGAGTTTCTGTATTATATACAGAGGGCATATGAAATACTCTTTGCACATGTCTTTGCAGATGCCTGCCTAAATAAAAAGCGTTCCATCATTCAGAAAACACCTGTTACATATCCTTCCCAAAACTATGCGGTGCACAGGATTCCTGATGTGGATGAGCTTGTACACAATACTGTCATGTGTGTAATGCTCAGAGGAGCCCTTCTTCCATCAATGATCATCTCAAAAGAAATCGAGGATTATTCATCCGATGGTTTTATAACACCTTTTGCGCTTTTCAGGATCAAAAGGGATGAAACGAGAGCAGAGAAAAACATGAACTATGTGCTCGATCTGAACCGTTCCTTCTTCAATCTTTCAGAACTGGATGGAAAAGATCTTGTATTTGCAGATCCTATGAATGCAACAGGCGGATCTCTTGTCACTATCATAAAATATCTGAAGGAGAACGGGGTAAAACCAAAATCCGTAAAATTCATAAACGTGATATCTGCTTTAAAAGGTGCACTGAGAATTTCCAGGGCTATTCCGGAAGCAGAAGTTTATACACTATGGATGGATCCTGTTCTGAATGATAAAGCATATATCCTTCCAGGTCTCGGAGATGCCGGTGACAGACTCAATGGCGTCGATCATGACGGAGAAGGAAGAAATATGATCCAGCTTATTGCAGACTATGGCCAAAGCGTCGTTAACCTATACAGGAATCAGGTGAAGGAAATTGAAAAGACTGTTCTTCATTAATCTTATGATCGTGCTGCTCCTTTCTTCATGTGTCACAAACGAAGAAATTGCAACTGAATATATCTCAACAGCCACTGGGCTTACAGGACTTGAGGCTGCTGAAGTCTATGCAGAAGGCATTGAAAGAACCGATTCATTCCAGCTCTATTACAACCTCGCCTATTCCTACCTTGAAGCTGGTGAATACGAGAAAGCTATTTCCACAGCAGAAGAAGCGTTGACAATATTCCCAGATGCACTCAGGTTCATGTACTTGAAAGCATATGCCCTGCGAGAGGAAGGTAAAATCTACAGCTATGAACTGGAGCTAAAATCAATACTTGAAAAAGATCCTGGAAATGATCAAATCCGTTCCATGCTCCTCTCTCACTACCTGAATATAGGAAGAGCAAATGATGCAGAAGAGCTTGCAAGGGAAATCATTGTATATGATCCTACAAATCAGGATGCGCTGAGAGCACTGGCAAATAGCAGCGAATTCTATGCCTCAATTGCCCCCTCTTCATCTCCACGAAATCCTTCTACAACAGAAAAAGGGTGGACAGTGCCACCCTCACTTTATATGCCATTAGGTGTTTTCAATGGAGACAGGATGCCTAACCTTTGATTCTCTTCCATTCGTTTACAGCCATTTCATCACAGCGGTTGTTATAGGGATTCTCCGCATGTCCCTTGACCCATATGAAATTGACATCATGCTGTCTGATGAGAGGAAGCAGCCTTTGCCACAAATCTGTATTGGGTACATTCTTTCCCTTTTTTTTAAAATCCGCTTTCTCCCAGGAAAAAAGCCATCCTTTCGAAACTGAATTAACAAGATACAGAGAATCAGAGTAGAGATTTACAGCGCAAGGTTCCTTGAGAAGGGATAAAGCCTCAATGGCAGCAATAAGTTCCATGCGGTTATTAGTCGTCATCGCCTCCCCTCCAGATATCTCCTTCTCAATCTCTCCATACTTGAGAATTGCACCCCATCCTCCTGGACCGGGATTGCCAGAACATGCACCATCTGTAAAGATCTCTACGCTCTTCACCCTCTTGCTCCTGTCTTTTTGATGATGTGAAACCCAAATTGTGTTCGGACTGGACGGGAAATTGAACCTGTAGACATTTTCCTGACAGCATTCTCAAAAGGAGCCACCATCTGACCTTCTCCAAACCAGCCAAGGTCTCCGCCTTTTGATTTTGAAGGACATGTTGAATACTGTCTGGCAAGGGATTCAAAGCTCTCTCCCCTCTTAACTCTCTCATACAGCTTCTCTGCTGTCGCCTGATCCTTTACTAGAATATGACTAGCCCTGAATTCCATTTTCACTCTCCAGAATCATTTCCCTGTACGAACGGGATTCGTAATCTTTCTCACGCAAACCTACTTCAGCAAGAAGTGAGACTATTTCAAGCCTTGCCTCTTCAACTTCATCATCATCTGATTCAAAGGGTAGAAGGATCTCTATTTCCAGAAACCAGCCTAGCGAGTTCACTGAAAGAAGTTCTACATGAGCTCTCTCTGCCATCCATTCGTAGCCGGTCTTTTTCTTAATGAAGAAATCCTCATAGCCCAATGCATGGAAAAATTCAACTGCAGCTTCTTCCTGCTCTGGAAGAGCCTTGAATTCGAATTCCTCATTACGCTCGCCTTTTTCATCTGAAAAAGTCTTTTTGGTTGTAAGCTCTACTAGTCCATTGAATCTTCTGATCCGAAGAGCCTGTATCATCTCACCTGGACGCCTGAAATAATGATCGTGTTTATGGACTTCTTTTCCCTCTCCGAAATGAGAATCAAAGTATGACTTGATTCTCTCAGGCTCAGAAGCCCTTGCCTTTATTTCAATCTCTCTCATCAGTATTTCCAGGGGAAGATCATCGACTTGAGGGAACGAGGACCGACCTTTTCTCTCTCGTCATAAAGAAGATCATCCCAAGGCAGATGCTTTGGATTCGCATCAGGATTCTCTTCAAGATAATCATATTTATACATAAGGAGCTTCATGGCATCCTGAGATGCAAGCTGCATTCCTGTAAGACCTGGAATGATACCGATTGTGAAAATAGAGAGTGCAAGACAGATGATACTGTAAACCAGATAGAAAAGCGTGAATCCCATATTTCCACCGACTATCAAAAGGCATTTCTTTGCCGTCTTAAAAGCCCTGTCACCGGGAAGAAGATTCATAAGGGGGAAATAATATGGCAATGCGAGAATGATAATTATTTCAACCCATATGAGGATTACTGAAATTATATAACCGAATATATTACCAAAACTTGCATAGAACGGTATCACAAGCAGAAGATTTGCGAAAAAGAGAATAAGGATAAGGGAGAAAAGCAGCGAATGCCTTATATTCCTCTTCACCCCATTTTTAAACGCGCCCCATGCATCATGCTGGTAATTCGAATAGTTGTGAGTAACAGATGCTGTACCACCCATCAGGATCGATACGATTACCACAGAGATGGCAAGACCAACATAACCGATAGCCCAGTTTGTCTGTCCGACAACCAGAGAAAGCCAGAAAAGACCAAACATCACAACAATGTATCCGATATTGAATAACACCAATCCGATAAGATTATCCCAGCCATCAAAAAAAGCTTTCTTAATAAAGAAACCAATCATACCCTGAATTTAAGCAATAGTGCGTTCATTTGCAACTGTCCTTCACCAAACCAATATAATTTTCATGGCATTTCTTAGCAAAACTGTATTTACAAAAGCATTTCCACATGTTATTTAAATAATCAGTGGCTTAAATGGCATCGCCAGGTTGCCTAGAAGAGGGACTGCCATAGTCGCCTGCGGAGAAGTCCGGGGCGCAAATCCCCAGTAGGCAGAGCTGCTGGGGACATTTTTTTCAGCTTCTTATAACTTAATAAATTCATGCAATATGCAGAAATGAAATCAAAATTACAATTTTATTGAATAAATATGCAAAAACTCTTGAATATATTTTATTAATATGCATAATAGCAGCCATCAGGAGATAAAGACAAATGAAAGAGAAAGTCATTCTTGCATATTCTGGTGGACTTGATACATCAGTCATCCTTAAGTGGCTCGCAAACAAGGGCTTCGATGTTATTGCTTATGTTGCAGATGTAGGTCAGAAGGAAGACTTCAAGGCTGTCGAAGAAAAGGCATATGCAACAGGTGCTTCTAAGGTATATATTGAGGACCTCAAGAAACCTCTTGTAACTGATTACATATTCCCTGCTCTCAAGGCAAATACAATATATGAAGGCACATACATGCTCGGCACTTCCCTTGCAAGACCTATCATCGCAAAAAGACATATAGAGATTGCAAAGAAAGAGGGAACGAAATACGTCGCACATGGTGCTACAGGAAAGGGCAATGACCAGGTAAGATTCGAGTTCGGTTATTACATGAATATGCCGGATGTCAAAATCATCAGTCCATGGAAGGATGAGGAATGGCTTAACCAGTTTGAAGGCAGAAGCGATATGCTGAAATATGCTGAGGAAAACGGTATTCCAGTCAAGGCAACAACAAAGAAGCCTTACAGCGAAGACGAGAACCTTATCCACATTTCTCATGAAGCTGGTATCCTCGAGGATCCATCAAAGAGATGCCCTGAAGATGTATACTCACTTACACTCTCTCCGGAAAAGGCAAATGATAAGGAAACGATACTTTCCATCTACTTCAAGGATGGTGTTCCTCAGAGCATCAAGAATGAGGGAGATGGCACTGTCGTGACAGATCCTGTAGAAATGATTCTGTATCTCAACAAAATGGGCCATGACAATGCTATTGGAAGAGTCGATATGGTTGAGAACAGGTTCATCGGCATCAAGAGCCGCGGTGTTTATGAAACTCCGGGTTGCGAGATTCTCTGGAAGGCACACCACAATCTTGAAGGGCTGACAATGGACAAAGAAGCAATGCATCTGAGAGACATGCTTTCTCCAAAATATGCAGAGCTTATCTATAACGGATATTGGGGAGCTCCTGAATTCAACATGCTTACCGCACTCTTCAATGAAAGCCAGAAGTTTGTAACAGGAAAAGCAACTGTAGCTCTTTACAAAGGCAATGTGATCAACGCAGGAATTGAATCCGGATGTTCTCTTTACAATGAGGATCTCGGATCCATGGATAAAGCCGGTGGCTACCACCCGATAGATTGCAAAGGCTTTATCAACATAAACGCAATCCGCTTGATGGCTTCATCAATAAGAGAAGCAAAAGGCATCGATTGCTGATACTGAGGGGACCTGCGGGTCCCCTTTATCATTGTTCGTCGGAAAGACCCTCTGCCCTTCCCATCCATTCAAGAACAACACCGTCATCAGGAGACCATGAACCGTAGATGATCTCCTCATCTTCCTTTTTTTCCGTTTCTTTTTCCATGATGTGTTTTTCGCCTCTTCAATGTATATTAAGACATATGACAACATCTAAGGAACGTTTTCAGCTCGCTTTTACGGTATTTGCAATGTTTTTTGGGGCAGGTAATCTGATATTCCCTGTATTTCTTGCTTATAAAGCAGGTGGAAACATAATCCCGGCATTCACAGGTTTTGCACTTACAGCAATAGGCTGTCCAATGCTCGCGCTCATTGCTGTTGGAAAAGGAAATTCGCTTGAGAGCATAGGAAATAGAATTCATCCTCTTTTCAGCAGGATTTTCACTATCATTATATATCTTGCCATCGGTCCGTGTCTGGCAATCCCACGAACATCAAGTACGAGCTTTGAAATGGTCGCAGCAGCTACAGGAAATGCATCAACATTTTTCAGTATCGTCTATTCTTTTATATTCTTTGCCATTGCTGGAATCATCGCCATTCATCCTGAGAAACTCACCAAAACCCTTGGAAGAATACTTGCTCCAATTCTTCTGCTTCTCATCCTTGCCCTTTTTCTAGGCACAATCAAAGCAAACGCTGCTATGAATATTACAGCTGAAGAATATGCAGCCTCTCCTTTTGCAAAAGGTTTCACGGAAGGCTACCAGACAATGGATGCAATAGCCGGGCTGGTTTTCGGAACTGTACTTGCATTGAATCTTGAAGATATGGGAAAGCGCGGTAAAGAAGAAAAGAAAGAAGGAAAAATCGCAGCAATAGGAGGAGGGATAATCCTTCTGATTGTTTACTCCATTCTTGCATTAATAGGGACAAAAGCAAATGTATTTGCCCCTGATGCCACGAACGGTGCTGATATTCTTTCAGGGGCTGCAGCTTTCATCTCTTCGGATTATGGCAGAATCCTTATAGCTGTGATATTCGTCATTGCATGCTTCAATACATCAGTTGGATTATTGTCTTCATGCGGTGAATACTTCACCAGAATATATCCACGGCTTTCAAGAACTGGCTGGATTGCGGTTTTTGCGCTTGTTTCCGCGGTAATAGCCAATGTCGGACTGGAAACGATCATCAGCCTCTCCGGTCCTGTTCTGGAATTCATTTATCCTGCCGCAATAATACTTACAATAATCACTATAATCCCGGGAAGCGAAAATATGCATATAGCTTATATATGCGGAACAACAGCGGCCCTTGCCTCCTCCCTGCTTCCTATTCTGGGAGTGCCGCTGCCACTCAGCGCCAGTGGATTTGGGTGGCTCATTCCATCCGTCGTATTTACTGTACTGGGCATCATAATCGACAAGAAAAAAGCTGCTTGAAGCACTACCTCAAACAGCTTTGATTAAACAAATGATTATTCCTTATCTGTCATAACCAAGATTTATGCGGACCGTGAATCCATCAAGACCATAGGAACCTGCAGTATCACCAAACTCCTGACGATAATATGCGACATCGACCTTGAAAGCCCAGAGATCAAGTCCCAAACCAAGAGACCAGTAACCCTGGCTAAGACCTGCGCGGATATCAAGGAAGCTGAGAACTCTTACCTCTGCACCTATATTCAGGTGATACATGAAATCGCGGAAAGTGAAATCATCGGTCGTGCACATTCCAACAAGATCACGGAAATCGATAGCAACTGTCGGACTAAGATACCATGTGTCATAAGACCATCCGAAACCAGCATCAAGCGACCAGTCTGTATCGAAGGAGAAACGCATTGAATCATCAGCCTTTCCTCCGAATGGATCACTTCCGAAGGCCTCAAATCCTGAATGCTGTGTCATGTAATAGCGACCATTCATGTTTCTTGAGACAAGGCCAAAGGAGAAACCATATGGCATATTCACATTGATACCGATGTCGAAAGGAATCGCAAAACCTGCCATTACATAATGCTGACTGATATCGAAATTATCCATATCTGAAAGCAGCTCAGCACTGAAAACATCTGTAAAGGCAAGATAGCTGAACCTTACCATGGCACCGACATCAATAGAGAAATCCATTGGAAGCTCGAAGCGATATCCATAACCGAGAGATATCGCAGCTCTCAATTCTCCAAAGAGATCGGACTGAAGACCATATCTTCCATTATCTGCAAAAGTATTTACACCAAACGTAGTATTGATACCAAGTCCAAAACCGCCGACTGTGAAGGACATTGCGGCATCAAGATCAAGCAGGCGACCATAACCTTCCTGAATGCCACTTGCCATATTGACAAGCGAACCAAGACTGAAAAGATCTCCGCCACCCTTTACTGCATCATAAAGATGATAAGCAGTCAGCTGCACAGATGGTGCAGAAATCTGCAAACGCTTAGATGCGAGAGCTGCAGGGTTAACATAGAAAGTATCACTTCTACCTGTTACAGCGACACCTGTCGTACCCATACCACGGACACGAGCTGTAAGGGGCTGATACGGCTTGAGGAGGGAACCAAAAGCATTGCCATCAGCAGGAATTCTAAGATCAACTGGGTCAGGTTCGACAATTGGCGGTTCCTCTGGTGGTACAGTATCATCTGCTGTAATAAATGAAAGAGAGAAAATAAGAATCAATAAAGCAAGCAAAATCTTTTTCATACGGTTTCCTCTCCTTCTGTAGTACCTTCGCCTGTCTCCCCTTCATCTGGTTCTGGAGAATTCAGCGATGACATAAGTTCATCAATCACGCCATTGAGATCGAGATTGCTGAATACAGTCGATGACTTGACTGTATTGAACATCTTCAATGCCTCGTTTGCAGCATCGACAACTTTGTCCACATCCACATCCTCACCCTCGCTCTTATTGAGTTCGGCAAGGATTGTATCTGCAACCGATGCAATGGACTTGATGATTACAACATCACCCTTTGTCGGTGTGTAAGCACCTTCTACTCCATTGATTCCATCAACAAGCTTCTTCAAGTCGTTCACAGCGGTTTTCGCAGTATTCTTAAGGCCTGATGGAATGTCCTCTGAAGATTCAATGGATTCAAGAAGAGAATCGATATTCTCATCAGTAAAATCATCGAATGAGATATCAGAATCCATATTCTTATTTACTTCAGCAAGAATCGTGTCAACCTCAGTTCTTATTGTCTCAGATGCTTCAGTTGTGGTCTTTGAAAGACTTTCGAGCATCTTCGATTCTGTATCAGGATTCCTAGTAGCCTTGACAACAAGATCTACGATTTTGTCATATGAAGGCTCTTCCGGATTTTCTTCTCCGCCGATAATCAGATCAATCTGCTCTTCCAGCTGATTGATTGTCTCTGCTCCACCAACGCCACCAAGGACATTTGTACCAAACTTTCTCATGAAGGTTTCGGCATCACAAGATGGAATCAAAAGAAGGGCAGCCACGATAAGCACTGCAACAATAGAACGTTTGGTCATCATTCCCTCCATAACCCGTTTACGCTCGCGCATTACTGCATCTAAATTATTAACACAGAATACAGAAAAAGGTTACAGTAAATATGCCACTTGAACAAGAACTGATTATATGCCATATTCTTTCCGACTGCATTATGCAGATTTTCCGCCCGTATGGGTGAGATATAGTGCTTGGAGACGCTAATGCGTCAAGCGAATGGAGGATTACTATGGCAGTAGTAACCATGAAGAGCCTCTTGGAGGCTGGCGTACATTTCGGCCATCAGACAAAGAGATGGAATCCGAAAATGGCTCGTTTCATCTTCACAGAGAGAAACGGAATTCACATCATCGATCTTCAGAAGACCTCAGCATGCATTGTAGAGGCATATGAAGCAGTAAGAACACAGGTAAAGAACGGCAAGCAGATTCTCTTCGTAGGTACGAAGAAGCAGGCTCAGCAGGCAATTGAGACTGAAGCTAAGAGATGCGGTATGCCGTATGTATCAAACCGCTGGCTTGGCGGTATGCTCACAAACTTCACAACTATCAAGAAAAGCATTGCAAAGCTTAAGAAAATTGAAAGAATGGAAGCAGACGGAACCTTCGATTCACTCACAAAGAAGGAAGTCGCTCTCTATACAAAGGAAAAGAACAAGCTCGAGAAGAACCTTGGCGGTATCAAGGATATGAAGGAGCTTCCTGGAGCAATCTTCATCATCGATACAAAGAAGGAGGCTCTTGCTGTAGCAGAAGCAAAGAGACTTGGAATTCCTGTTATCGCAGTCGTTGATACAAACTGTGATCCTACAGACATCACCTACCCTATTCCTGGCAACGATGATGCAATCAGGGCAATCTCCCTTTTTGTTGAAATCATCGCAAATGCAATCATTGATGCAGACAGCGAAGCTGGTATCCAGATCGTAGAGTCACTCGATGACGAGGAAGAAACAGCAATTGCAGAGGGTCCAGTTGAGGACAAGGATGAAGCAGCAGACGATGAGACTGTAGACTATTCAAATTACGAACCTTCCGCAGACGAAGCCGCAAAGGATGAGGACGAGGCTGCAGAAGAGGAAGAAGAGAATTTCAATAACTAAGGAGAGGAATATGGCAATCAGCGCATCTGATGTAAAGAAGCTCAGAGACATCACCGGAGCAG
>CALXYN010000011.1 GCA_944392975.1 uncultured Spirochaetaceae bacterium
AAATAGTTCCATGATGTCGTTGTTTCCTCACGCTTTTTGTTTATATTGTAATTTAAGTATTTACCTAAATATACTAATCTGAAAATGGAATAAAAATAAAATTCTAATAATGATGTTGTTTATGAAATCAACAGGTTATATGATAATCCTTGTGATTGTATAAATCAGGAGGTTTAAATGATAAGCCAGTATTTTGCACCGACCAAAGTGATTTTCGGACAAGGTGCAGAGAATGAAGTTGGAACGCAGCTGGAAGCTTTTGGAGCAAAAAGAGTTCTTCTTGTATATGGAGGCCATTCTGCAGAGAAATCAGGTCTTCTGGGAAAGGTGAGAAATATTCTTAACGAACGCGATATGTATTTTTGTGAGCTTGGTGGTGTAAAACCGAATCCAAGAATCAGCCTGGCCCGTGAAGGTGTGAAGAAGTATGCTGAGGAGAAGCTTGATTTCATACTTGCAGTAGGCGGAGGTTCTGTCATTGATACAGCGAAGGCAATCGGATATGGTGCGTTCAGTAATTGTGATCCCTGGGATTTCTACTGTGGAAAGAGGGTTCCTTCCGGATCTGCACCAGTTGGTGTGATTCTCACGATGGCGGCAGCCGGAAGCGAGATGAGTGATAGCTCTGTACTCACAAATGAGGAGGGCGGACTCAAGAGAGGTTGCAACAGTGATTATTGCAGAGTCAAGTTTGCCCTTATGAATCCGGAACTCACATATACTGTTCCTGATTACCAGACATCATGCGGTACCGTTGATATCATCATGCATACCCTTGAAAGATATTTCCATGCTGGAAAAGGACTGGATTTCACTGATAATCTTTCTTTTGCTCTCATTAGATCTGTTATTGAGAATGGAAAGGTTCTTCATAAAAATCCTGAGAATTATGATGCAAGGGCCAATGTCATGTGGGCATCCAGCCTTTCTCACAATGGTCTTATGGCGACAGGCAATCCAAGCAAAGGTGACTGGGCATGTCATCAGCTTGAGCATGAACTTTCCGGTATGTTTGATATAGCTCATGGGGCAGGACTTGCCATCGTATTCCCGGCATGGGCAAGCTATGTGGCTTCTACAGATTATTCACGTTTTGCAAAGCTTGGAAAGAATGTTTTCGGTATTGAGGGCGAAGATGAGAAGGAAGCTGCGGAGAAGACAATTGAATCCTTCGAAAAGTTCTTTGCTTCCCTTGGCATGCCTGTTTCACTTAGTGAAATCAACATAACACTCAGTGAGGAAAATCTCAGTGAGCTGCTTGATAAAGCAACATTCTATGGAAAGCGTACACTTGGCAATTTTCGTGTTCTTCAGAGAGAAGACATGGAAGCCGTGTATAGAAGATGCCAGTGAATTTGCCTTTTGAAGGTTTATCTGTCCAAAAAACGTTTTTTAACACTTAGTTATTAGATTGCGTTTCTTTTGGCAGAATGATATTGAGGATTATCGCAACTATTGCGGAGATTACTACAGGGGAAGAGGCAAATACAAGCGAGACCCATTCCGGGAACTGAGCAAGTGATTCGCTTACCATGCTCACACCCATTCCGAGGGCTGCAGATAATCCTACAATAGATGTGTTGCGATAACTCATTGGCTGCATAGCAACAAGTTTCATTCCTGTCATTGCGATAGAGGCGAATACGGAGACTGTCGCTCCTCCTAATACACATTGAGGTATTGTAGTAAGAATTGCAGAGAATTTTGGGACAAGCCCTGCTATCAAAAGCATTAATGCGGTTACTCCAAGCACTCTTCTGTTTACGACCTTTGTAGATGAGACAATACCTACATTCTGAGAGTATGTGGCATTGGGAAGACCTCCGAATATTGCTGAGAAGATATTTGATACACCAAACCCTATGATTCCACCTCTGAGCTCATTTCCTGTCGGTTCTCTATTCAATCCTCCTATTGTTGTTGCGGACATATCTCCAATTGCCTGCACTGCATTGATTGCGAACAGAAGAGAAAATGCTAGAGCAGAGGAAAACTCGAACTTGATGCCGAATGGCGCTATTTGGGGAAGGGAGAAGAATCCTGATTCTCCTACAGCGGAAAGATCAACCATGCCAAAAAATATGGAGACTACGTATCCTGCCGCTATTCCCAGAAGGATGGATGCAAGCTTCACCATCCCTTTCCCGAAATGATTCAGGACTGTGACCACTATCAAAGTGAATATGGAAATCATCCAGTTCTGCCAGGACCCAAAGTTCGGATTGCCGCTTCCTCCTGCCATGTAGCTGATTGCAGTTGGATAAAGGGAAAGACCTATTGTAAAGACAACTGTGCCTGTAATGAGAGGTGGAAAGAGCTTTCTGAGCTGTTTTGCGAAAATTCCGATTATGATTGCAACAGCACCTCCTATGAGCTGTGCTCCGAATATCTCTGCAATACCCGCTGTCGATGCGACGCTTTGCATTGTTGCCAGATAGGCGAAACTTACACCCATGATCACTGGAAGTCTTGCCCCGCAGATGCCTGAAATCCCGAAAAGCTGCAAGAGTGTCGAGATAGCTGCACAGACAAGAGACGACTGTATAAGAAGAATCCGCATTGGACTTGATAGCCCTGCTGCTGATGAAATGATGATTGCCGGAGTCACACAGCCTACTATCATCGCAACCAGATGCTGAAGAGCCATTGGTAATGAATACTTCAATGGCGGGAGTTTTCCATCAATTCCAAAAAGAAGGTTTCTTCTGTCTTCCATTCCTTGATTCTATCATGGGATTCATTTTCATGTTGGAAAATGCTCATAAGAGAATATACAAGGCGTTTGATGCGACAAAAAGCCAGGAGAAGAGCAAAGCATTGATAGTAGCAGGAAATACGATACCTCCACTGCGCTTTTGTCCCCAGAAATCCAGTAGAGCGAAAAGTGGAGTGAATGGCAGCATGTATATCATAGGTATTAAAGCAAACCGGCTTTCATAGAACATCAGTTCTCCTTTTATCGGGAAACCGAGGAAGAACAGGAAAATCATGAATACAGGCCCCAATGTGTAGAAAATGATGAATTTAGCTAATTTATAACGTCCTTTTGCATAGGTGGAAACAAATGAACTGAACCCTATGAAACCAACCAGAAAAAGAGGGAGGTAGATAATCCATGATAAAGCTTTTCTTCTTGTAAACGGTGAAAGACTAGAAAACAGTATGAAAATGTTACTTTCGGAAAGCCAGATAATTAACAGATTTACTAGATAGAGAAATCCGAATATAGCAAAAGCACGTAATACATCTCCCGTAATATTTCTTGAGATTTTATTCATGGTTTGATTTTCTTTGATAAAACTTGCCGCAATCATCATGAAACCCGTGAAAACGGACCAGATTACAAGACCATTTGTGTCTGTTTCTGGGAAAATTGCATTTGGCATAAGCAATTTCTTTCCAATCATGTAAAGTGGAGGAAAGACAGCAAAAACCAGTATCGAGCCTGCTATCAGCATTAATGTTGCTATTTTGCTCTGTTCCGTTTCTTCGTTTTCTGTTGGTGGATATGCCGACAATGTCAGCAGTACTGCTAATGTGATGAAGAGTACGAGCAACATAATGGATTTAGCCTGAAAAAACAGATTGAGGTTTGGAGATGGTTCCTTTTCATAACCGAGAGTCATGCTGAAAAACTCAACTGCATCATTCAGTGCGGCTGATGAAGCCATCAACAGGCTTGTATTAATATCTTCAATAATGACAATTGCTTTGTGCTTTCCTTCGCTATAAATAGTTGCTCTTTTTCCAGTTTCATTATTGCTATAGAGTTCAGAAAGCAGAGCTTTGTTTTTTTCGGTATTTCCATTCTTCTGATGTTCGTCATAACGGGCCAGGATGAATCCGAGGTTTTCTGTATGATTGAAAAGCCGTTTTAATGAACCTGAGATATCGACATAATCAATGTTGAGAACAGCTTTCAGCGGTAGATTTGTTTCTTCAGCAGCAACAGATAGATTATATCCACCCATCGTGTGTCCGATAGCACCAATCCTGTTTTTGTCAACGAAATCCAAAGAAAAAATATATTTCAGGGCATCGGATGCCCCCATTGATGTTGTTTCTGCAACGTCTGACTGCCCATGGTTATATGGATTGAAAAGGAGCGCAGTACAACCAGAAGCAGCAAGCTTTGCAGCATATGATTCCATTGCACTGTATTCATTATTTGCACCATGACATATGAGTACGGCTGGGGTGTTCTCGTTCTTTATAGAAGAGGGTATATAGAGTTTCCCCGTAAGAAGTTTTCCCTCACTGGTCGGTATATTGATACGAAGGCTTCTGTAGCCATAAAAGAATCCCATCAAACTGGATGAGGAGACAGCTATTAATAGAAGAGAAATAATAACAAAGACCAATGATTTAAGATTCTTTTTTTCAATCATTTCTGATTCTCCTTCATTTTCTGTCTGTATTCACCTGGAGAGATGAGATGTCTTTTCCTGAACACTCTATGGAAGTAACTGCTTGAGGAGTATCCTGATTCCATACATATTTCAGCGATTGTCTTATCTGTATTTGCAAGAAGATCTTCTGCTTTGGAGAGTCTCATTTCAGTAATCGTATCAATGATATTCCTGCCGATTTTCTCTTTGTAGATTCTGCTGATATAGGCTGATGATAACCCTAGGTCGTCAGCAATTTGCTGTACTCCATAACCGCTGTCTGGAAGATGCATTTGTATCAGTTCTTCAATCTGTTTTGTATACGACTCCTGCCTGTATTCTGATTTAGCTTCTTTGTCTCTGATAAAACCATGAGCTTTCTCGTTTATGTAATTTTGAAGAGCAGTGAAAGATGAGAAATCCCTGATATCCATTGTTCCGGGATGCATTGATGGATTCACAATTAAACGTTGCTGATCCAGAAGTGACGAAATCATGAAGAATGCAAAACGGCATGCCATGAAATTGCCTTTTGTATTGTCAAGGAGACTCAGTAATGGTCCTGCATCATCCTTTTTGAGGTTTTGCATAGCGGATTCAATATTCTGAAGAATCTGTGCATAAGAGATTGTCTCATCTTCTTCATTGTCAGTTTCCAGAATTGATTCAGGTTCAAGGAAGAACAGTTTTTCTGCCGTTCTTACAGTCTTCAGATATGCTGTGTTCAAGTCTGATAACTCAATGGAATCAGGATAATATGAAATTGAATATGATAAATTTCCTGCTTTTCGGGTTATAGATTCTGCTATTTCCTTTGGGCTTTTCCTGCTTTCTTTTATGATTACGACCAGTAACCTTCCTGAAGAGTCCTGGAAAAAATGTGGCTCTTTTGCAGTTAGCAGTGCGGATATTTCAGGTATTAACTCCCGTAAGGGATAAAAACCATTTGGTCGTATGATGAAAAGGTTGTATTTTCCTTCATTGCATGCTGGTTTTGCATCATAAAGACAGATTTCTTCAAACAGTTTTGTTTTTTCCCTTTCCTGTGTTTGGGCATCATTTGTTCCTGAGGTGATGAAATAATATATATTAAGAGCCATACCTGCCGTGAATCCGATGAGGGCTATGGAGGTTATATAGCTTATATGTATGCCAAAATCCTCATTTCCTGTTGTATTGCTGATACCTGCAGCTAGGACAATGATTGTTATTAAAGATAATAGTGAAACTGTAAGTGCAGCGTAGAACAGTATTCGCTTTTTCATTTTTTCTATGAAAGTCTATCGCAACAGAATTTCGAGCACAATTGAACTTTTCCATTCTTTTTACATTAAATGTCAGAAAAATCCACACTGAATGCCATTAAAAATTCAATAGAAGAAAGAAAATCGCAATGGCGAATTGACTCAGGTAATCCTACGATTTTTCCATAAAAGGAGAAAATAATGACAGCACAGAAAAAAACAGCCTGGATTGTATTGGCTGTAGCTATTCTGATGATAGTTGTAGGAGCCATACTCCATGTAGCTATCAATACGGATTTCGGAAATGTTAAAGTTGATCGCCTTACAGTCCTTGATAGTGAAGGTAAGGAAGTCAGTATTCTTGTTTATAAACCAAATACAGCTACTGCAGAGACGCCTGCACCTGCTGTTATCACAAATCATGGTGGTGGAAACTCTATAGAGGCTCAAGGTAGTTACAATATGGAGCTCGCCCGTCGCGGATATGTTGTTGTTTCATGGGATGCAAGCAACAGTGGCATGTCTGAAAAGAGTATGGATCCGACACATGGCGGGGAAGCCGCATACAGCTTTACGGTTTCTCTTCCTTTCGTTGACAGCTCCAGTATTGCTGCTTCGGGACATTCCATGGGTGGTGTTTATACTTTCATGATTGCGCAGAATCATCCTGAGAATATAAAGATTGTTATTCCTATAGGAATGAATCCGGGCATGAATGATACAAAATCTCCATTCCTGACAAACTATGCATGTATTATTGGTAGTACAGATGAGAGTAATCTTGTCAGAAGCAATGGCGATATCCTGAACATGGCTCATAACGAGCAGTATCATGATTTCTTTGCACTTGCGGATGATGAGGTACTGGAGGTCAATAAGGTTTATGGCAGTTTTGAGGATGGGACAGGCAGAGCTTTCTATATGCCTGATTCATCACATGCTGCGTCAATGATAAACAGCGGTTTGATTGCTCTCTATCTTGATATCATTCAGGAAGTCGTTCCGGCTCCGAATCCAATTGATAGTACGAATCAGATCTGGGGATGGAGAGATTTTGGCAGCATCCTTGAATTCTTCGGCCTGATTCTTTTCTTCTTCGGAATGTCTCTTACGCTTCTTTGTACAGATTATTTCGCCTCATTGCATCTGAGCGCGTTGAAAAAAGTTGGCTTCTCTGCAGGAACTCTTGCTTGGTTTGTGTGCCTTATCCTGCTCATTTTGATACCTGTTGTGCTTTTCATCCCGACATCAACTATGGCTATGAGGTATACGGTTCCATCTTTCATGGGGCTTGATACAACTGCTAATGGGTTTGCTATCTGGTCGTTTATTACAGGTTTAGTGCTTCTTGTATTCTTTCTCGTTTTTCATTTTGCATTTGGAAAGAATAGAGGAGGAAATGTCAGATCTTATGGGCTTGCTACAGCAGAAAGTGATGGTTTTCATATTTCGTATGTTGCAAAAGCATTTCTTTTCGCCCTGCTGGTAACTGGTACGACGTATGTTGTATACATTCTGCTTTTCTATCTTACTTGTGAGGATATGAGGGTATGGCTTGCTGTAATAAGACCTGTTCCGACATTCCGTATTAAATATGTTCCGGTCTATTTGCTGATTCAGCTTCCTTTCTTCCTTACAGGAGGTCTTGCAGCCAGAAGTATCAATATGAATAATGGCGAAAGGTCAAACGGAAAGAGTATGTTCCTTTCTGTTCTCACGAGCGCGTTGATTGGTATGGCTGGTCTTGTTGTCATGTTCCTTGTCTATTGGGTGACATTCAAGACAACCGGTATTGTCCTGTTCCCGAATGACAGGGGATATATCTTTGCAGGTGCAATTTATTCGATGCTTCCATCCTTCCTGGTTGGTAACTGTATCAATTGTTATATAACGAATAAGACAAACAGTGTTTATGCTGGTGTATTCTGTGCAGTGCTTTGGGCTACCTGGATCATGGTTGGAGGCAATGCCATTGCATAATCTTTTCTTGCCGTCTCTCTCTGAGGCGGCAATGTAATGTCCTGAAATCCCTGTATCGTTTTAAAAACAATCAATGAGGAATCCTTTGTGATAGAATAATCAGGAAAGGAGTCGATGATGCTGGAATATTCATTGCTGTATCCTCTGAATACAGAGACAAGAACTGCTTTAAAACTTGATGGAATGTGGCGTTTTGCGCTTGATTGGAAAAATGAAGGTGATGAGAAGAACTGGAAAAACCATATTCCAGGGCATGACACAATTCCTGTCCCTGCAAGTTTCCAGGATTTCTATACAGATAAGAAGATTCGTGAATTTGCTGGCGATATGTGGTATGAGACTGATGTCCTTGTCCCTGACTATATGAAAGGTTCTTCAGTTTATCTACGTTTCGGTGCTGCGACTCATAGGGCAACTGTCTATCTGAACGGAGAAGAGGTTGCTTATCATGAAGGAGGCTTCCTTCCTTTTCTTGCAGATATCACTGATAAGGCAAAGTTCGGAGAATCAAACAGAGTTGTTGTCAAAATAAACAATGAGTTAAATGAAACAAATATACCTTGCGGTTTGACTGTTACGCTTTCTGATGGAAGGAAGATGGTAAAACCATATTTCGATTTCTATAACTACTCAGGTTTGCAGCGTTCTGTGTATCTTCTCTCAACTCCGGAGAACAGCATTGAAGATATTGATCTTTCTTACTCTGTGAATGGTAAAGATGCTTCCATCGATTATGAAGTAAGAGTAAAAGGCGATGATGATGTGAAACTCAGTCTTTATGATGAAGAAGGCCATTTTGTAACAGAGGCAAAAGGTCGGAAAGGAATAATTATCGTCCCTGATGCAAAACTCTGGCAGGTAAGAGCTTCATACCTTTATACATTGAAAATTTCGCTTGTCAGAGGAAATCAGCTTATAGACAGCTACCAGATGCCAATAGGAATCAGGGAAGTCAGGATTAATGGCGAGAATATCCTGATTAATGGATCTCCTGTCTACATGAAGGGTTTTGGCAAGCACGAAGATAGTGATATCGTGTGGCGTGGATTCAATATCGGGGTGATGAAGCGCGACTTTGAATTGATGAAGTGGATTGGCGCAAACTCTTTCAGGACCTCTCATTATCCTTATGATGAAGAGATTTATCGTATGGCCGATAGGGAAGGTTTTTTGATTATCGATGAAGTTCCAGCTGTCGGGCTTTTTGAAAGCCTTGCTAATTTCTTTGACGCGGGAACTGGGAAAGGAGCTAAATCATTCTTCTCCAAACCTACGATTCCTCAGCTTTTAAAGGCTCATATGAGAGCATTGGAGGAAATGATAGTCAGGGATAAGAATCATCCAAGTGTCATTGCCTGGAGCATTCTCAATGAGCCTGAATCGACGGATGCCAACAGCCTTCCTTATTTTACGGCACTTTTTGAGAAAGCCCATGAACTCGATAAACAGAAGAGGCCAAGAACTTTTGCCATGGAAGTCAATTCCAGTCCTACGAAGTGCCATTGCTACAAGCTTTGTGATTTCATAGCACTCAACAGGTATTATGGCTGGTATATTCTTGGAGGAAACGAAATAGATGAAGCAGAGAATAAATTCAGAGCTGAGATGGATGAATGGAAAGCTCTTCATCTTGGTAAGCCTTTTATTTTCTCTGAATATGGTGCCGATACCCTTCCTTCTGAACATAAGTTGCCATCTGTAATGTGGTCACAGGAGTATCAGGTAGAAATGCTGGAAATGCTTCACCGTGTATTCGATTCATATGATTTTGTGAAAGGAGAGCAGGTTTGGGCTTTTGCAGATTTCCAGACAACTGATGGCCTGATGCGTGTCAACGGAAACAAGAAAGGCATCTTCACAAGGCAGAGACAGCCAAAGGATGCAGCATTCCTTCTGAGAAAGAGATGGACAAATCTGCCATTGAATTACAAGTGCTGAGGTGTATATGAAAAAGCTGGTTATCATATTTATGCTGGTTCTGTTCTCTTTGACTGCTGTTTCTGCTGTCAATGAAGAGGTGGGGGAAGATATAAACCTGTATAAAGGTACACTGGGTATCGGACTCGCTACTGATTTTTCAAGCGATATCGCAGTCTCTGTTACAGGAGATCTTGGAAAACTGGAGCTTCTTGGCAGTGCTGGTATCGGATTCGGGCAGTCCTCATTTCATTTTGCGCTTGATGCCGGTGTGACATATGAAATCATTGATGTGGATTTTGGCCTCGGAGGACATATGCCTATTTCCATTGGTCTTATTATTCCGATGAATTTCAATGTTATATCCAAGAATTTCAACTTTGATATCTCATTGTGTCCTGTTTTTGAAATCGAGTACCAGATTCCATCGACACCTCTTTCTTTCAATATCTACGCAGGTCCTTATATAGAGGTTTCTGGACTAGGACAGCAGGGGAGGACAGCTGTCAGCGGCGGTCTTTATGGAAGAGCAGTAATTAATTACTGGCTTTAGGTGAGTTAAAGGGTTTCCGCTTTTCAGAAGTGGAAATCCTTTTTCTGTTGCCTTTGAGGCAGATTTTATGGATCGAATTTATGTTTTAGTCCATTTTGTCCACTGTATTTCCATATATTCTGAAAAAATAAAAATATTCTAATAATTTATCAAAAAGGGCTATGCAGGGTGGTTAGTATACTCTACTATTGAGGCGTAAATATGGGGCTGTAGTATCAGTCTGTAGTGGACGCATTGTTTTTAAGGGAGAGCAATGATAGAGATTAAGCACCTAAGAAAAGTTTTTGACGATGACACAATCCCGCTGAAAGATATTGATATCACAATCAATGATGGCGATGTGATATCCGTCATCGGCCCTTCCGGTACAGGTAAATCGACACTTTTAAGATGTATCAACATGCTTACCGAACCCACATCCGGAAGTATTATCGTGGACGGCCAGGATATAACGGAAAAAGGCTGTAACCTCAACGAGATAAGAAAGAAGATGGGAATGGTGTTCCAGTCATTCAATCTCTTTGGACATCTCACGATAATCGAGAACATCATGAATCCTCAGATTACGCTTCTCGGAAGAAGCCGGCAGGAAGCTTATGACAAGGCAATGTATCTGCTTCAGCAGGTTGGTCTTGCTTCTAAGGTTTTTGCATATCCAGAGGAGCTTTCAGGAGGGCAGCAACAGAGAATCGCTATTGCCCGTACCCTGGCAATGGATCCTGATATAATCCTTTTCGATGAACCCACGTCTGCTCTCGACCCATCGATGATTGGAGAAGTACAGTCGGTTATCAAGATGCTGGCAAAGAGCGGCAGAACCATGATGATTGTCACCCATGAGATGGATTTTGCAAGGAAGATTTCCAATCGCATCATCTTCATGTATGACGGGTACATCTACGAAGAAGGAACGCCGAAGCAGATTTTTGAACATCCTCAGAAAGAGATTACCAAACGCTTTATCCAGCGTCTTTCCTCTCTTACTTACAAGATCAGTTCTACTGATTTTGATGTAGAAGCAATGAATGAGGAGCTTAATGCTTATGGCGAGAAGCTTCTTATTGAGGCAGAACGTCTTAGTAAGCTCATGCTTGCATTTGAAGAAATCTGTATCAATAACATTGCCGCTTCAGAAGAGGATATAGATATTCTCGTAAAGGTCGAATATTCAGAAAAACTTGATATCCTTTCGATGCTTATCTGCTATAAAGGAGAAAAGTTTGACGTGAATTCCTCTGCAAGCAATCTTTTCAGGGATCTTCTTGCCGAGCCTACAACAGAAGTCAAGCAGGATGATATCCACGATGACCCGATGGGATACGAACATCTCATCACACTGCGCTTCAGATGGGCTGAGGAGGAATGATGAGACGTATTGCTGTTTTGTTGACTATTCTGGCAGTCCTTTCTGCTTCTGTCTTCGGCGTGGAGTACAAGACAATAGAGGAGCTTGATGGCAAGAACATCGGTGTTCAGACTGCTGTTCTCTATGAAGAACTCATCATGGACAGGGTTCCTAATGCTACATTCCAGTACTACACGATGCCGAATGATATGATTCTTGCATTGCAGTCTGGTAAAGTTGACGCTTATCTTATAGAGGAAGTCAGCTTCGGCGTGCAGAAGAAGAACCACCCAGAGCTTACGGTTATCGAAGAACCTGCCGGATATATCAATGCAACCTGTATTATAGGTAATAACGAGAAACAGGACAGACTGCTGTCAGAACTCAATGAGTTCATTGCCGAAAGCTGGGATAATGGTCTTCTTGATGAGCTCTATGATTACTGGATTGCAGATTTTGATCCTGTTAATGACACCTGTGATATCACAGGATTTACAGGGGAGAATGGTACAATCTCAGTTGCCGTAGAAGGAGGATATGAGCCATTCTCATTTATCAGTAATGGCAATATCTCCGGTTTTGATGTTGATTTCATTTGCCGATTCGCACGTGCTTATGGATATACTCCTGAATTCTTTGAGGTGCCTTTTGAAGCTATCGCTCCAGGTGTAGAAACTGGTAAGTATGACATCGGTATGAATATTGTCGTCAGCGCTGAACGTAATGAGACTGGTACACTTTCCGATGTCTATTACACTACACCAATCCGTCTTGTAATCATGGGCGAGAGCGAGAATGAACCGACATTCTTTGCCAAGCTTGCAGACAGCTTTTATAAGACATTCATCAGGGAATCAAGATGGGAACTCTTTGTACAGGGCGCAGGGCTGACAATCCTCATCACTCTTTCGTCCATTATTGCCGGTACAATACTTGGATTCCTTGTCTATATTCTCTGCAGGAAAGGTGGCAAGATAGCCAATTCCATAACCAATTTCTTTCTGTGGCTTATCCATGGAATGCCTACAGTTCTGTTGTTGATGATTCTATACTACATTGTTTTCGGATCATCTCGTCTGAGTGGAACATGGGTATCCGTAGTAGGTTTCTCATTGATGTTTGCCTGTTCCATGATTGATATGCTTCGTGTTGGATGCAATGCAATTGGAAAAGGACAGACAGAGGCCTCCAGAGCACTTGGTTATTCTGAAGGACAGAGCTTCTTCCGCATTATCCTGCCACAGGCTGCACAGCACTTCCTTCCGATTTATCGTAATGAAGTGGTCACATTGATCAAAGAGACATCCGTCGTCGGATACATTGCAGTTCTCGATCTGACAAAGATAAGTGACCTTGTAAGAAGCCGCACTTATGAAGCTTTCTTCCCTCTCATTGTCACAGCTATCATGTACTTCGTGATTTCTGCGGTACTGACTAAGCTTGTATCCCTTGTGGAGCATGCTATTGATCCAAAGAGGCGTAAAAAAGACAAAATCCTCCGTGGCATAAAGGAGGAGGAATAAACGAAGGGCCTTCGGGCCCTTCTTCCTTGTCTGCTATTCCGAAAACTATGTAGTGGATTTTTCCTGGACCAGTCCATCTTTTGCCACACAGAAGGAGAAAAATGAACGATTCGGGATTCATGAAAACGAAGCCTGTCATTCCGCTTGTGTTTTCAATGTCTGTGCCAATGGTTGTCTCGATGCTTGTGAATTCCCTTTACAACATCGTAGACAGCTTTTATGTTGCGGCTATCAATGAAGAAGCGATGACTGCGCTTTCCTTAGTCTTCCCAATACAGAATCTGATACAGTCCACAGCTGTCGGCTTCGGTGTTGGAATCAATGCAACCATCGCATATTTCTTAGGTGCTGGAGATAACGATAAAGCCAATAAAGCTGCTTCAACTGGTCTTGTACTGGCTTTTATCCACAGTATTCTTCTCACATTCTTTTCCATAGATGTAATGCCGCATTTTCTTTCGATGTTCACTGATTCCGATGTCATCATATCCTATGGCATACGATACTCTGTGATTGCTTTTGCATTTTCTCCAATTAATGTGATTTGCATAACATTCGAGAAAATATTCCAGGCTGTGGGAAGAATGAAGGTTTCAATGTTGGCGCTCATGTCCGGCTGCATCACGAACATCATTCTTGATCCAATCATGATTTTCGGACTTGGACCTTTTCCCGAAATGGGCATCGACGGAGCGGCTTTGGCAACAGGAATTGGGCAGCTTGTCGCTCTTGTAATCTATTTGCTTGTTGCACTGAAGCGTCCTCTTTGTGTGAAGATAAAGAGATCTTTTGTTGCTTGGAATGGCTGGCTTGTCAAAAAGCTTTATGCAATCGGGATACCTGCAACTCTTAACATGGCACTTCCGTCAATCCTTATTTCTGCGCTCAATGCCATTCTTGCAGTATATTCGAGCGTCTATGTTCTTATTCTTGGAATCTACTATAAGCTACAGACATTTCTATACCTGCCTGCAAGTGGCTTTGTCCAGGGAATGAGACCGATTATCGGATACAACTATGGAGCTGGCGAAGAGGTTAGGGTAAAGCGCATATTCTTCACAGTTCTCGTCATGTGTGTTCTCATAATGTTTCTCGGGACCTTGCTTTCCATAATTTTTCCATCTAAGCTGATTGGTCTTTTCACGGATAATCAGGAAACGATAACGAAAGGATCTCTGGCATTGAGAATCATCAGCGGAGGATTCATTATTTCCTCCGTTTCTGTGGCTGCTTCAGGTGCGCTGGAAGGTCTTGGAAAGGGTTTCCCCTCTCTGGTTATATCTTTACTTCGGTATATTGTCATAATCATTCCACTTGCATATTTTCTGAGTCAAATTCCTTCGCTTGAGGCAGAAGGTGTGTGGCATGCATTCTGGTTATCAGAGGTCGTGACGGCAGTTTTCTCTTTTATGATTTTAAGGAGTATCTTTCGGAAACGAGTCTGAGAATCGATCTTCCAGCAACCTTGCAAATTGCAGTGCTAGGGGAGAAGAAGACCGGCTGAAGAGGATACTGAACGAGCGTAGGGCCGCGCATTCAGCGTCAAAGTGCAGAACAGATAGGCTTGACAGGTTCATAGAGAACCACAATGAGAACCTTTCGAGGATAGCGGCAGCCGCGATTGCGGAATACGCCTCCTCAGAGGTAGCCTCTGTGATAGTAATGGAGCATCTCAATCCGGGAGGCAGGGCCAGAGGTTCAAAGAATGAGCGGCTGCACCTTTGGAGGAAGAGGGATGTCATCAAGCGAACGGAAGCCCTTGCGCATAAGCGCGGCATGAGGTTCTCGACTGCATATGTGCCGGGAACATCACTATGTGTTTGATGGATCTGGAAGGGTTGCAAGGGATAAGGACAACCATTCGCTGTGCACATTCAAGACAGGGAAGAGGTATAATGCGGATCTCTCCGCGTCATACAACATAGGCCGGAGATACCTGATAAGGGAGCTCCTGAAAGCGTGTCCGGAGACGGAGGCGTCGGAGGCCAGGGCAAAAGTCCCCGGGCTTTCCGCACGGGCCACATGCACCCTGTCCACCTATATCAGTCTCGTTGCGGTGATGGCTACGGCCTAAGCTGAGATGAGGCCGGGCGGTGGAAGGGCAGTCCCCGCTCCCTAAAGGAGCAAGTACGGCAAAGACCGTATAAAGGGAAGCACCACCTTCTAAGGTGGAGAGGTTCACTGAAAGACGGAATGAACCTTCAAGCATGAGAGTAGAAATCTGCTTTCCACACCATTTCGCAATATCGTTATGTCCAGCCTTGTTGTGAGCAGAATAGAGGTAGTCCCTTCAGTTCATTGATGGTGATTTCAGCAAGGAGGCATATTCCTTTTAATAAACTGTCTTCATTTTTCTCTGAGAATCTGTGATCAGGATTTCTTTGCAAAAATGAAAAAGCGTCCTGCCAGATAGTTACATATTCCCATCGCGATGTTTGAGATGAATTTCCACAGAGTATGGTTCCAGTTCATTACATCAACTGCGATGAACATAATGATGATATCCAAAACTCCACTTGCTGCTCTTAATGCATAGAAGTAAAGAAGCTCTGCAGCAATGGAGTGGCGGTTAGTCTTTCCTCGTTCCCTGAATACGATGTACTTATTGGTGAAAAACGCAAATGTGACAGCCATGAACCATGCCAATGCTACCGCAGGTGTATTAGGCAACCCCAGTTTTGCATAGAGAAGTTCATAACTGAGCATATTCACCAGCGTTGCCATTGCTCCGAATATGCAGTAAATAAAGAAATCCTTTGGCAATTTCATAGCTTACTCAATGTTAGCACAAAAACACATTATGCATTTTCAGAGAGATGTTGCTATAGAATAGTAACATGAGACTTCTGATAATTAATCCAGGTTCTACATCTACAAAGGTCAGTGTTTTTGATGATGACAACAATGTGTTCACTGAAAGTGTTTTTCATGATGCACCTCTTCTGCTATCTTTTCCTTCGGTCAATGAACAGCTTCCATTCAGAAAGAAGATAGTCCTTAGTCTTCTGTCTGAATACAAAATACGCCTTGAGTCAATTGATGCCTTTGTTGGCAGAGGAGGCTGCGCATATTCACAGAAAGAAGGTGTAATGCGTATTGATGACAGGCTTTATGAAGATACGCGCGATGACAAAGGTGGAAGCGATCATCCTGCAAAACTTGGAGTGATGATGGCCTATGAATTTGGTAAGGAGTTTTCAAAGCCTTCATTCACGATTAATCCCACTAATGTAGATGAGTATGAGGATGAGGCAAGGATAACAGGACTCAAAGGTGTTTATAGAAGGGCACAGTCCCATGTGCTGAATCAGAAGGGTATTGCAAGGCTTCATGCCGCAAAGCTTGGAAAACGTTATGAGGATTCTCTTTTCATTGTCTGTCATATTGATGGCGGCATTACAATAGCCGCTCATAAATATGGAAAGATGATAGATGGAACAGAAGGAGCGGGAGGAGATGGCCCATTCACTCCTACACGTCTTGGTTCAATTCCATTGATGGAAACTGCGCGGTTTTTGGAAACACACAGTCCTGCAGAACTGGAAGCTATGTGTTCCCGTTCTGGAGGGTTTGTAAGTCATTTTGGAACATCTGATGCCAATAAGGTCCATGCTCTTGTTGAAAAGGGAGATGAACATGCCGTGCTTGTGTGGCAGGCAATGGTTTATCAGATAGCAAAATCAATCGGAGCAATGGCAACAGTTCTTGAAGGCCATGTCGATGCAATACTTCTTACCGGAGGACTCGTTCGATTTGCTGATATTGTTGAAAATATCAGGAAACGTACTGAATGGATTGCCCCTGTTTCTGTTTACCCCGGAGAAGTTGAGCAGGAAGAGATGGCGCATGAGGTACTGCTCGTTCTTAGTGGGAAAAAGATGGCAAATGTTTATACGGGACGTCCTATATTTGATGGATTTTCGTGGGATAGATGAAAAAAATCAGCAAAAATTTCCGGAAATGTCACCTAATGTTGTGATTTGTTGCATTTTGTTCTGGTTTGAATCAAAAGGTGTGTTACACTGAACTCATCGAGGGGTAAGTATTTGGAAAAGAACTGTGCAATCGAGATGAAAGGAATCACCAAGCGTTTCGGGCAGGTTGTTGCCAATGACAGCATTAACCTCAGCATCAACCGTGGCGAGATACTTGCGCTTCTTGGTGAGAACGGCAGTGGTAAGACAACTCTCATGAATATGCTTTCCGGAATATACCAGCCGGATGATGGCGAGATCTACAAGGATGGTCAGCTGATATACATCAGATCACCTCGGGAGGCTTATGAATATGGAATCGGTATGATCCATCAGCATTATAAGCTTGTAGAGGTCTTTACATCCACTCAGAACATCATACTTGGACTTAATGATGGGAGAATGAATATCAATGCAGCAGAGGCGAAGGTTAAGGAAATCTGCGACCGGTATGGTTTTGAGATAGATCCCTCAGAGAAAGTCTATGATATGTCCGTTTCCCAGAAACAGACTGTAGAAATTGTAAAGGTCCTTTATCGCGGAGCAGATATTCTCATTCTCGATGAGCCTACGGCTGTTCTTACTCCACAGGAAACAAGAAAGCTGTTTGCCGTATTGCAGAATATGAAAGCAGATGGCAAGGCAATCATAATCATTACCCATAAGCTGAATGAGGTCATGGAGGTTTCGGATAAGGTTACCGTACTCCGAAAAGGCCAGCTCATTGGTACGGTTGAAACAAAGAATACGAATCCGCAGGCTCTTACAGATATGATGGTTGGACATGCTGTTTCTCTTAATATTGACAGACCAAAATACCAGTCTCCAAAGAAAAAACTGATAGTTGAGAATCTTACCTGCATTGATGATGAGGGGATAAAGAAGCTGGATTCTGTTTCCTTTACAGCAAATACAGGAGAGATTCTTGGTGTGGCTGGTATCTCAGGTTCTGGACAGAAAGAGCTGCTGGAGGCAATTACAGGTCTCTATCCTGTCAAAGAGGGAAGTATCCGTTTCATAGCCAAGGATGGATCAGAAGTAGAACTTGTCGGTAAGACTCCGAAGAAGATAAGGGCTACAGGCGTTGGCATGGCGTTTGTCCCTGAAGACAGGCTTGGTATGGGGCTTGTCGGTTCTATGGGTATGACTGGCAATATGCTTCTCCGTTCATGGAAGAAAGGAAAGGGCGCTTTGATTCATCGTAAAGAGCCTGAAGCACTGGCAAACAAGGTTCTCGAAGAGCTGGATGTCATCACTCCCGATGTGGATTATCCTGTACGCCGTCTTTCCGGAGGAAATGTCCAGAAAGTCCTGGTTGGAAGAGAAATCGCAAGTG
Source organism: uncultured Spirochaetaceae bacterium (assembly GCA_944392975.1). GTDB lineage: Bacteria > Spirochaetota > Spirochaetia > Sphaerochaetales > Sphaerochaetaceae > Ornithospirochaeta. Next base: position 18,261 of record CALXYN010000011.1, read on the forward strand.
AACCTGAAGTCCTGATGACAGCTTATGCTGTTCGTGGTCTTGATATAAACACATCCTATACAATCTACAATCTGCTTACTGAGCAGAAGATGAAAGGTGTTGCAGTCCTTTATGTCGGAGAGGATCTGGATGTTCTTCTGGAACTTGCTGATAGAATCCTCGTCCTTTGCGGTGGTCAGGTTGCTGGAATTGTTGATGCCCGTACTGCCACAAAAGAGGAAATTGGCTTGTTGATGACACAGTTTAACGTAAAGGAGGATGCAGAATGAATACAGCTGAAAATAGAACTCCTCTGATTAGACTTGCAAAACGAACGGAAATGAGTCGCCGCAATATGTGGCTTATACGCGTGGGTTCAATCATCATAGCTCTCATTCTTGGCTGTATTCCGATGCTCCTTACCGGCAATAATCCATTTGAGGCGTATGGAGTTATTATCCAGGGATCCGTTTCTCGTCCGGTATATCTGAAACAGACTATCCGTACAGCAATTCCGCTGCTTGGTTGTGCGCTTGCTATAGCCCCATGTTTCAAAATGAAATTCTGGAACATCGGAGCAGAAGGCCAGATAACCATGGGTGCTGTCTTTGCCACATATTTCGCGCTTTTCTGGTCTGATAAGATACCGCATGGTCTTTTACTTATCATCATGGCTCTTTCAGGGGCTATTGCAGGAGGCCTCTGGGCTGTTATTCCTGCATTTTTCAAAGCCAAGTGGAATACCAATGAAACTCTTTTCACGCTCATGATGAATTATATAGCCATAGGCATTGTCGCTTGGCTTCAGGGCGGTCCTTGGGAAGGAAGGAAAGGCTCTCAGCTGATTCCTATGTTCTCCGATTCTGCAAGACTTCCGACAGTATTCGGTGTCAACTGTGGCTGGATTATCGTGTTAGTGCTTGTCGTACTCATGTATATCTATATGAATAAGACAAAACAGGGATATGAGATAGCTGTTATCGGAGACTCTGTGAATACTGCCCGCTATGCAGGTATGAATGTCGGCTGGATTATCGTACGAACGATGTTTATATCCGGTGCTATCAGTGGTGTTGTTGGTTTCATTATTGTTTCCGGAGCTAACTTCACTCTTTATAGCGGGGTTGCCGATGGGGTCGGTTTTACATCAATCACGGTTGCCTGGCTTTCTCAGCTCAACTCATTTGCAATGATTGCTATTTCAATGATTCTTGCCATTCTGGAAAAGGGTTCAAACACACTGCAGACAAGAATGGAGGTCCCTGCATCGATTGCAGATATCATTACAGGTATTCTTCTCTTCTGTATGCTCAGCTGTGAGTTCTTCATTAATTATCGGCTGATTTTCCGCCATAAGGAGAAGAAGGAGGTGACAGCATGACAACGCTTATCACACTTATCGTAGCAGCCGTTACTTTTGGAACTGTTCTGATGTATGGCACATTGGGAGAGATTCTCACAGAGAAATCTGGAAATCTCAATCTTGGTGTCGAAGGCATCATGTATATGGGTGGTACATTTGGTCTTGCTGGTGCGTTCTACTATGAAAAGGCAGCTGGAGCAGCTGCATCCGGACCGCTTGCTATAATCATTGCAATCATGGCAGCTTTCGCATCTGGCATGGTAGCTTCCGCTATATACAGCTTTTTGACAATCACACTGCGAGCAAATCAGAATGTCACAGGACTTGCCCTATCTATTTTCGGAACAGGAATCGGGCAGTTCGTCGGTGAGTTCATGAGAGTCAGTGAGGGTGGATATGTAGCTCTCAGCAATAATCTCAAGGAATCTTTCTCTGCTGTGATTTTCCCTGATTTCCTTGTTGGCATACCTGTAATAGGAAACATTCTTTTCTCACATACGGTGTTTTTCTATTTGGCAATAGTCATTGCTGTTCTTATGTATCTCTTCCTTAAGAAGACACGTTACGGTTTATATCTCTGTGCTGTAGGTGAATCTCCATCAACATCTGATGCAGCAGGTATCAACATCGTGAAGTATAAATATCTGGCAACTATTATTGGAGGAGGCATTTCTGCAATCGGAGGTATGGTGTATATCATGACCACCGCAGGATGTGTCTGGAATCATGAAGGACTTTCAGGTGTCGGCTGGCTGGCTGTTGCGCTTGTAATCTTCTGTATGTGGCGGCCTTTGAATGCGATATGGGGTTCTGTGCTTTTTGGTGCGATGATGATTATGTATCTTCGTGTATCCATCCCATTCATACCTACAGAGCTCTACAAGATCCTTCCATATGTAGTCACGGTAATCGTTCTTGTTCTTACAAGCATGCGTAACAGTCGTGACAAACAGCCGCCGGCTTCTCTTGGTAATAACTACTTCAGAGAAGATCGCTGATTGATATTGTAGAAAAAGGAATACAAAAAGTATGGTTTTGTTTTTCCTCGTAAGGTTAGTTTAATTGCTGAAAGGGGAATTTCTGGTAGAATACAATCGAGGTTTCCGATTATAGAGACCTGGAAAAGGAGAGCATATGAAAAAATTATCGTTCATTCTTATCGTGCTCATGCTTCTCTCTGGATTCGCTTTTGCAAGCGGAAGTGGAGAGACTGCTGCAGCAACTGACCCTAATACAGTAAAGGTAGGTCTTTTGTGTATCGGTGATGAAAACGATCAGGGATATACCTACAACTTCATCAGGGGCAGAGATGAGGCAACAGAGATGCTCAAGGCAGATGGCATCAACGTCGAGTGGGTAACAAAGTTCAATATCGGCGAAGATGCAACATGTACTGATGCCAACATCGAAGCAGCAGAAGAGGGATGCCAGATTATCATCAACAACAGTTATGGATTTGAGCCATTCATGCTTGAGGTTGTAGATGAGTATCCTGAAATTGAATTCATCAGCTGTACAAACTGTGCTTCTGCTTTCGATGGCAGGGACAATACCCATAATGCTTTTGCCAATATCTATGAAGGCAGATACATTGCAGGTGTTGTTGCAGGTATGAAGCTTCAGCAGATGATTGATGAGGGACAGATTGCTCCAGAAGAAGCTATAATCGGATACGTAGGCGCATACTCATTTGCAGAAGTTATCTCTGGTTTCACATCATATTTCCTCGGTGCTAGGTCTGTATGTCCATCTGTGACAATGAAAGTTTCCTTCGTAGGATCATGGTCAGATGCAACAGCTGAATCCGACGCTGCTCTTGCTCTTGTTGATCAGGGCTGTGTGATGATTTCTCAGCATTCTGACAACACAACTCCAGCAACAGCTGCTCAGTCTCGTGGTGTATTCCATACAGGATACAACAATGACATGACAGGTATTGCTCCAAATGCTTCTCTTATCTCCACAAGAATTGACTGGGGTATCTATTTCTACGAAGCAATCAAGGCATATGTAAATGGAGAGAAAATTCCACAGGATTGGTGCAAGGGTATGGCTGATGGCGCTGTTGTAATGACTCAGCTCAATGAGGCTATTGCAGCACCAGGAACTGCAGAGAAGGTTGCAGAAGTTGAAGCAGCTATCGCAGATGGATCTCTTCAGGTATTCGATACAAGCACATTCACAGTTGGTGGTGAAACTCTTACTCATGCATTCGCACTTGATACAGATGGAGATTTCACAGCAGATTCTGAAGAAGCTGTATACGATGGTGCATTCCATGAATCAGTATTCCAGTCTGCTCCATACTTCACAGTGCAGATTGATGGAATCGAGTGGCTTAACGCTGCATATTGATTCTTCTTTAGAGCCTTTAAGCCAGCTTGGGAAACCAGGCTGGTTTTCTTTTTCTCTCTTGATAGTAGAATAGGCTAACTGCTCTCGCTATAATCTCTTCGAGAGATTGATTGTTATGACTTTAGACAACCTTAAAATAGGTGAGAGTGCTAAGGTTCTCACCGTTGGCGGAGATGCGGCTCTGCGCCGTCATTTCCTGGATATGGGACTTACCCCTGACACTTTCGTAACCTTGGTTAAGAAAGCTCCGATGGGAGATCCTCTTGAGATTTTCGTACGTGGCTATGAACTGACATTGAGAAAGGAGGATGCTGCCAGAATCACATGCGAGAAGGCACCTCGACCTCTGGAAAGAAAAGTACCTGCTCCTCATAAAATGATCCAACATCCTCATGTAGGAGAGTTTGAGACTCATAAGCCTGGTGATAAACCGCTTATTCCGGAAACTACGGATATCGTATTTGCACTTGCTGGGAATCAGAATTGTGGGAAAACAACACTTTTCAATCAGCTTACAGGTTCGAATCAGCATGTCGGTAATTTCCCAGGGGTTACTGTTGACAGCAAATCCGGAAAAATCAGGGGACATGAGGATGCTACAGTAGTGGATCTGCCAGGTATCTATTCCCTTTCTCCATATACTAATGAGGAAATCGTATCCCGTGATTTCATCCTCAAAGGGAAGCCTGATGGAATAATCAATATTGTAGATGCGACAAATATTGAAAGAAATCTTTACCTTACAATGCAGCTTATTGAGCTGGATGTACCTATTGTTATTGCTCTCAACATGATGGATGAAGTCCGTGATAACGGAGGTACTATTGATGTGAACCAGCTTGAAGAGAGTCTTGGAGTTGCTGTTGTACCTATTTCGGCAGCCAAGAATGAAGGTGTAGAAGAGCTGGTGAAGCATGCTATCCATGTTGCTCGTTTCAAGGAATCTCCGGGATTGAAGGATTTCTGTCCAGCAGAGGGAGAACCAAAGGATGTAGCTATTCATCGTTCTCTTCATGCCATCATGCATCTTATTCAGGACCATGCTGAAAGAGCTGGTATTCCAGTTCGTTTTGCGGCTTCAAAGCTTATTGAAGGGGATGCCCCGATAATGAAATCTCTTTCCCTCGACGAGAATGAGAAAGAGACTCTTGAGCATATTCTCAAGCAGCTTGAAACTGAAAGCGGTACGGACCGTGATGCTGCGCTTGCAGATGCCAGATTCAGGTTCATTGAGAAAATCTGTGAGAACAGTGTTGTTAAACCCAATGAATCGAAAGAGAGGAAGAGGTCATTGAAAGCTGACAGATTCCTGACAGGAAAGTACACAGCTATTCCGGCTTTCATCCTCATAATGGCTCTCGTATTCTATCTTACATTCGGTCCTGTCGGTTCTTTCCTTTCTGATTTATTGTCACTTGGAATAGATAAGCTTTCAGTTCTGGTAGATGCTGCTCTGACTTCCTATGGCCTTAATCCGATAGTCCATTCCCTCATAATAGATGGTGTCTTTGCCGGTGTAGGCAGCGTACTTTCGTTCTTGCCGATTATCGTTGTCCTGTTTTTCTTCCTTTCAATTCTTGAAGATAGCGGATACATGGCGAGAGTTTCGTTCGTGATGGATAAACTATTGAGGAAAATAGGCCTTTCTGGCCGGAGTTTTGTTCCGATGCTGATTGGTTTTGGTTGCTCTGTTCCTGCAATCATGGCCACGAGAACGCTCTCATCCGAACGTGACAGGAAGATGACAATACTGCTTGTTCCGTTTATGTCATGTTCGGCAAAGCTGCCAATCTATGCAATGTTCACATATGCATTCTTTCCCGATAATGGAGCTTTGGTGATGATTCTTCTCTACATTATCGGAATTGTGATGGGCATATTCCTTTCCCTGATTCTCAAGCGTACAGGATTTAAGGGAAATCCTGTTCCTTTCGTCCTTGAGCTTCCGAATTACAGGATGCCAAGTCCGAGGACTGTAATGCAGCTTATCTGGGAGAAGACAAAGGATTTTGTCACAAGAGCATTTACGATAATCTTCCTTGCAACACTGATCATCTGGTTCCTGCAGAGCTTTGATATACGTCTTAATCCTGTTGCTGATTCTTCCGACAGCATGCTTGCAGCTATTGGATCAATCATTTCTCCTGTCTTCAGGCCTCTAGGGTTTGATGACTGGAGAATATCAACAGCACTCATTACAGGATTTTCAGCAAAGGAGAGTGTAGTAAGTACTCTTACTGTTCTTCTTGGTGGTTCTGCTGCGGTTCTCAGCACGCTATTCACACCATTCACAGCATTTGGTTTCCTGATATTCACACTCCTTTATACCCCTTGTGTGGCCGCAATTGCGACAGTAAGAAAAGAACTTGGAAGAAGGTGGGCTCTTGGAGTAGTAATCCTGCAGTGTGTAGTTGCATGGCTTGCTTCATTTGCAGTGCATGTAATAGGAACGCTTCTTGGCTTGGTCTGATTCTGGAATTCATTTGTTATAAAAACAGAGGAACCGCCATTTTCGGCGGTTCCTGTTCATAGTACTTCCACAATGTTTTTATGGTTATGTATTTGAGATTGTAAGTGTTATTAAAGATGTAGCAAATCCAATTGCATTTCCTTTATTTTCTTCATTGATGTATTTTATATCATCATTCCCATTGCCAAATTGGCAATTAGATATAGTGACTTCTTTTGTATTAAGATTACCACTAAGAAGTCCTCCAATGAATGGCCCTATTCTCTTTCCGTTGTCTGCAATAAGATTAGTGATGGTCGTGCTTTCAGATATTTCTGCTGCGTCTGCGATTGTACCGACGAGTCCTCCAAAACGTTCTTCACCATTTATTGTTGCAGAACTCTTAGCTCCGTTTATTTTGCATATCTGTGAATCTGCAGTGGTGTAAATGATACGTCCAGCGATTCCGCCTGCATAACTACTAGAAGCAGTGGCAGTGACGGTAGCTTCGTTTATAACAGTATTTACTTCGGATCCATCCTGCATGTATCCGATTATTCCTCCTGCATGGCTAGAGGCAGACACAGTTCCTCCTGAAGTATTCGTAGCCTCGTTTATGGTCGAACCTGTTGCAGTACCTGCAATTCCTCCGGCTTTCTGACTGTTGGCTTCTATGCTTCCAGAATTTTCTGTATCTGTTATTTCAGATTCACTGAGATTGCCAGTGATGCCTCCGATATGCTCACTTCCAGATATACTTGCACTATTCATTGCTCCATTGATTTTGCCTTTTGTGAAGTTTCCTGCAATTCCGCCAATCTCTGATGATGAGCCTTTAACCTCCCCAGAATTCTCTACTTCATTTATGTCAGGTTCAGCAGTACTTGCTGTTTCAGATTTCTGGAATTTTCCAACAATTCCGCCAATTTGTGATGTTCCTGATACATTGCCTGTGTTTTCAGCAGAATTCACTGTCGAATCTGTAAGAAAACCGACTATACCACCAGTGTATTGTACTCCAGTGATTGCTGCGTTATTTGTCGATTCAGAGATGGATGAATTTTCTGTTGCGTTACCTGCAATTCCTCCAACTTGTTTTGTTCCGGAAACCTCTCCGAAATTATGGGATGATGAGACAGTGCTTCCTGCATCAAGCGTTCCTATAATTCCTCCTACATATGTTGAACCATCTGCTGTGATATTGCCGTGATTTTCACATCCTCTTATGGTACTTGGGCTATTTGTTCCTGTGGTACCAGCAATGCCTCCGATTCTTTCTCCATTTGCTACTATATTTGCATAATTGAATGAAGAAGAGATTATTGATGCGTTCAGGTTTCCAGCAATACCTCCGATTCTGGAATTTCCCGTTATAGTTGGCTGTGTATTCTCATCACCATTCATTGTGTCAGTAATCAGTGATGAGGAGAAGGCTATTCCAGTGATTCCTCCTACATACTCACTTCCTGCAACGTTCCCGAAATTTTTAGAGTCCTCGATTGTCGCATTCCCAGATCCGTCTGATGTGCCTGTTGAGCCGGTAATTCCTCCTGCATATGAAGCAGAGTCATCCGTGCTGTCTGTTGCGGTTACTGTGGCATAATTCAAAACATTTCTTATTGTACCGCCATCTTGGTCTCCAACAATTCCTCCAGCTCTCAAGGCTTTCACGGAACCGTTTGCAATACAATTCTCAATCAGCGCATTTCCTGAAATCTTGCCAGCCACCAGACCTGCTGATGGTGTTGTATCTGCTTCCTCCGTCATTGTATTCTCGACATCACCTCTGAGGATGATATTTCTTATTTCTGCATTGTTTCCAATGACGCCAAAAAGCCCTACATGATTCTGGTTAGCTGTTAGATTGATTGATATTTCAGCTTTATCAGCCTCGCTTGGACCTTCGAATATTCCTTCAAATGGATGTTCTTCTGTTCCTATTGGTGTGAAATTGGTGTTTGTAAGATCCATATCCTCAGCCTGGAATACAATACCATAGAATGATGTTGTTCCACTGTTCACAAGATCAGAGATTTCAGAAAGCTCTTCTTTGTTAACAATATATGGATCTGCGATAGTTCCCGAACCTGTCGGGAAGTAGTCATCCCAGCTATCATCGTTGTGGATAGGAGGAAATGGTGGGAATGGAATTTTGTACTGTACACAAGATGTCAGTGTTACGAAAATGAATGCGATAAAGAGTGGAATCAGGATGCCCTTAAATCTCTCTCTCTCTCTCTCTCTCTCTCTCTCTTATTTTTGGATTTCATAAATCCCTCCAACAGAGCTATTTTAACTCAAAAATTGAGAAAAGAAAGATGAGAAGAGCATCAAAAATAAAAGAGCTACCGTGTTGATTTTACGATAGCTCTTTTTGATTACAGGATATGATTCAAGAAGTCCTGTGTTCTTTCGCTTTCAGGGTTGGAGAACATTTTCTCCGGTGTACCCACCTCGATTATCTCTCCTTTATCCATGAACACGACCTTGTCTGCTGCAGCTCTTGCAAATCCCATTTCATGGGTTACAAGAAGCATTGTCATGCCATCTTTTGCCAAGGAGAGCATTACGTCCAGAACCTCTTTGATCATCTCTGGATCAAGGGCCGAGGTAGGTTCATCAAAGAGCATGGCTTTCGGATTCATTGCAAGAGCTCTTGCTATTGCAACCCTCTGCTGCTGCCCACCTGAAAGCTGTGGTGGATGCACGTCGGCTTTTTCCTCGAGACCAACTCTTTTTAAAAGTTCTCTTGCGAGTTTCTCTGCTTCTTCCTTTTTCATTTTCTTCACCTTTATCGGTGCAAGTGTGATGTTGTCCAGAACTGTAAGGTGAGGGAAGAGGTTGAAAGACTGGAATACCATACCGACTTCCTCGCGTATCTTTCTGATATCTGTAGAAGCAGCTGATGTGTCAACTCCATCAATGAGGATGTGGCCTGATGTAGGAGTCTCAAGGCCGTTCACACAGCGCAGCATCGTTGACTTGCCGGATCCTGATGGACCAATGATGACGACAACTTCTCCGTCATTGACCGTAAGGGAAGTATTTTTTACGGCATGGAGTATACCATTTGGAGTATCAAAGTCCTTAGACAGATTCTGTATTTCAATCTTAGCCATTTTTATGCAGCCTTTCCTCAAGAAGTCCCACAAGGCGTGAGAGAACCAGAGTGATAATGAGATAAATAAGTGCTACTACAAGCATAGTCTCAAGTGAAAGGAATGTACGTGAGATATACATTCTTCCACAACGGAGGATATCTTCCAGTGACAGTACAGAGACAAGGGATGAATCCTTGAGCATGGAGATGAATTCGTTGCCGATTGCCGGAAGAATCACCTTTATTGTCTGTGGCAGGATGATATACCTGAATGCCTGTGCTCTGGACATTCCAAGTGCAATTGCAGCTTCCATCTGTCCTTTCGGTATTGCCTGAATACCTGCCCTGACAATCTCTCCCATGTAAGCACCAAAACATACAGAGAGGGAGAAGATTGCTGCAATCATACCTTCAACATGAAAAAGGGAACCGACTGCGTAGTAAATGAAGATGAGCTGAACAAGAAGTGGGATACCGCGGATGAGCTCTACGTATACACCGCAGATCATATTGATCCAGCGCCGTTTGGAAACTGATCCAAGGCCAGTGAATGTTCCGATAATTACAGCTCCGATGATGGAGAATATCGTGACCTCAAATGTTACTGGGGCTCCTCTCAGACATGTCAGGAATATAAGTCTGTATGGGTCTGGGAAGAAGATGATGAGAACAGCGGAGAGAATTAGGGCTCCAAAGAATGTGAGACGCCATGATGTGAATACATGCTTTTCTCCTTTCTTCGGAATCAGAACTCCGTCTGTCATGTTGATAGTCGTGCTTTCAGTTTTTGTAGCATTCGGGTCAACGGAAATCGTATGCTGTCTGATTGCCTCAGCTTTGATTCTTTCGTTTATTTCCTTGCTGTCCATAGTATTTTTCTCGTAAGGTCATAATGTATAAACTTGCAGTTTTAGTCAACTAAAATAAGAATACTTATGCAATTCAGATGGTGAATTTGCATAAAAAAAGGTCATCGGCTATTTCCGATGACCTCTGGGTCTGGAATTTATCAGATGATTCCCCACTTTGCTTTGAGGGCATCAAACTCTCCGTTGTCCATGAGAATCTGCAGACCTTCATTGATGAGGTTGAGAAGTTCTGTATTTCCCTTCTGAACACCGATTGCAATCTCTTCAGATGTGAACGGCTCTCCAGCAACTGTGAGAAGAGAAGAGTAGTTCTCATTCTTGAGCACGAAATCAGAAGCAATGAGAGAATCACATACAGCTCCATCAAGGTTGCCATTGAGCATATCCTCGATTGCAAGGCCGATATCGTCATATCTTCTGATCTCTACCGGGTAGCTCTCAAGAGCAAAGTCTCCAGTTGTTCCAATCTGTACACCAACCTTTGCTCCTTCTGGAAGATCGTCAATAGACTGGATTTCTGCACTCTTTGCTGCTGGAATGATAAGAACCTGTCCCTGATTATTGATAGGAGTTGAGAAATCGATAGTTGCCTTTCTCTCCTCTGTAATAGTAACACCTGATGCAACGCCATCATACTGACCATTTCTGAGACCTGCGAAGATCGTGTCCCATGGAATATTCTGAACAACGAATGTCTTGCCGACAGCCTCTCCAATCATTGGAACGAGCTCGACCTCGAAACCTGTGAGGTTGCCTGCCTCATCAATATACTCAAATGGTGGCCATGTAGCGTCTGTTGCGAAAACATACTCGCTCTTTTCCTCAGTTGCTCCACTTGCGAAAAGTGTGAGAGGGAGAAGTAACAGAGCAATTGCTATAAATGCATATTTTTTCATTTCTTTGCCTCTTTCTGCCGTAAACATTAATAATTATGCATACGCATGTCAATATTCTTGCAAAACTTTTATGCATTTTCTGTAGCAATGGGCTTGATCTTTGTTCTGTATACATAGATATAGAAAAGAACAGAGAGAATTAAGCCTACAGCTTCCGCTACAGTAAATGCAAACCATACATTATCCAGAATACCTGTTGCAGCTAATAGCGATGCTACAGGCAGCAGGACTGCAAGCTGTCGGACAATGGATACTATCATCGCTGCATATCCAACACCTGTAGCCTGGAAAGCGGAAGTAAGGCTTATTGAGATGGCTGCAGGAATAAAGCAGATTGATATGATACGGAGTGCAGGGCGTCCGATGCGGAGCATCTCTTCAGAGGCCGCAAAGAATGAAAGGAGAACATCTGGCATAAACTGGAAGAGAAGGAAACCCAGGGCCATAATCACAACGGCAACAGTGCCTCCAGTTTTTAGCGTTCTCGTCATTCTTGTCTTCTTTCTTGCGCCATAATTGTAAGCGACAATAGGTATCATTCCAGCCTGGAGTCCGAATACTGGCATGAATACAAAAGACTGCAGCTTGAAATAGACACCAAGAACAGAGACAGCAGTGGCGCTGAATGCAATCAGAATCGAATTCAGCGCACTTACCATAACGGTGCTGACACTGTTCATTATGATTGTAGGAACACCGACAGCATATATTTCTTTGATTATCTTTCCCGATGGTCTGAAACCTTTCAGTGAGAAATGAATCTTCACATATTTGTTTTTGCTGACAAAGTAGAGTGCAGCAATCATGGAGACAATCTGTCCGATAACGGTTGCAATAGCAGCTCCTTTGACACCCATGTCAAACAAAAAGATGAATACAGGATCGAGAATGATATTTGTAATTGCGCCCAGTGATTGTGTAATCATAGGGTGAATCGAATCGCCTGTTGCCTGCATTATTCTCTCTGCAGTTATGTCAATGAAGATTCCGAATGAGAAAATGAGACAAATGGAAGCATAGTCATATGAAAGCTGCAACAGTTCCTGGTCACTCGTGAAGATTGAAAGGAAAGGCCGTGTTCCGATTATTCCAAAAAGTGCAAAGACAAGCCATGTGATAATTGCCAGGAAAAATCCATTATTGGCTGCCGCCTCAGCTTCATATTGTTTCTTTTCCCCCAGTTTCCTTGCCAGATAGGAATTGACACCGACAGCAGTACCGATACCGAATGCAATCATCAGATTCTGCAGTGGATAGGCGAGGGAAACAGCTGTAAGTGAGGCTTCAGATACCCTGGCGACGAAGATGCTGTCTACAATATTGTAGAGTGCCTGTATCAGCATCGAAAGCATTAATGGAAGGGACAATTTTACAATCAGCTTGGGAATTGACTCATATCCCATTATGTTTTCATTGGTTTCTTTGTTCATAGCGCTAACGAGATTATGGAAAAGCAATTATTTATGCAAGATTACTATTTGTTTTTATGGTATCATCTTTCCATGAAATACAAGGTCCTGATAGCGATGCTTCTTACACCATATCTTCTGTTCGCTACTTCTTTTGATACGATAATCGGAAGTGCAGAAGAGAATGGCTATCAAGCAGAGCGGGCAAAACTCCAGTATGAATCTGGCTTGATAGCGCTGGAACAGGCTGAACTTGAAGATAGGACAGATTACTCCATCTCCTTTCAGTTGGAGCCATTACAGGAGAACAGTAAAATCATCTCTGTATCAGATCTTTCGTTCAGTGTAACGCTTCCTGACGATGATACGATAATCTCTGCTTCTCTCCCTTTCAGTACACGTTATGATGCCTCCGGAGCACTTATTTCACCATCTGTTTCTGTTGATCATGTCTTTGATTGGGGCATGGATGATGATGGTTTGAAAGAATTGCAGAATGCTTCTTCAAGACTTTCTGTGAATCGGGAATATTCATCCGATATGCTTTCCTTGCGTGCAAGTATCATAAATTCCATCTCTTCTCTGCTTTCGAATGAGAAAAGTTTGAAGGAGGAAGAGGAGAACCTTCGAGATTTGCAGCGTAGCCTATCATCTTCTTTGAAGCTTGGAGATATTTCAGAAGACTCTATTCTCTATATGGAAGCGATGCTTTCGATAAAACGCTCTGAAGATACTATAAAGATTCTGAACGATGAGAAGAACGAACTTGAGAAACAGTTCATGAGTCTTACGGGCCTTACATGGGATGGGGTAGAAGATATTCCTCAGCCTGTTTTCCCGGATATACTTTCCATTGATACATCTTCTGAACTTGAAGAATCCGATTTATATGCACGCATTGCAGAAGAGGAATATCTTCTGGAATTATCGCAGCAGAATCCAAAGAAACTCAGTGTTGGAGCTACTGCAGATAGTGACAGGTATTTAGGAGAGGGGCTTAATGTGAATCCCTCATTGGAAAAGAACAATATTGGAGTTCTTGGTGAGATTGGATGGGAAGGCCGGAATTGGAATCTTGGGCTTTCTGGTGGTGGTACCTGGGACGAGGATTATTCCTTCACGCCGGTGCTTACAATCAGCGGAACCTGGCATAGTGATTCATCTTCTGAAAGTGACGAGCTTACACTGCGTTCCTTGCAGAATACTGCTACGCTCAGACGTGGAGAGTATCTCGATTTAAGACGCTCATTTGAGGAAGAGAGTCTGGATTTCTGGAACAGGATTCTTTCCTGGGAAAGAAGCAGTGCAGAGCTTGATGCGGAGATGGATTATCAGACAGCACTTCTTGAATATACAAAAGTGCGTTATGAGAGAGGACTCATTCCAGATGAGGATCTTCATGATGCAGAATTTGAGCTTGAGCTTTTGGAAATTGACCGTTCAGTTCTTCTTCTGGAAGGACTTTCCCTGGAAACGGAAATCAATATGCATATTCTCTGAGGTTTAAAAATGGATGACAGAAGTCTTATAGAAGGACGTAAGCTGAAAAAGAGGAAGAAGAGGAGGAAAATCCTTCTCATTGTAATAATACTTCTACTCCTTGTTGTTTTGGGTATTTTCTATTTGTTATTGCCAAAAGAAGAGGAAGCGATTTCCGCTCCGATTACAAGGGAGGCTAGGGTAACTTCAAATACATATACGCAGGTTATCGACATCTCTGGATATGTCGAACCATATGATACGCAGGAGACAAAGTTCCGTTCTACAGGTGCGGTGACCGGTGTCTTTGTCGAAGAGGGCGATAAAGTTAAGAAAGGCGATCTTCTTGCTTCCATTGACAACACCCAGCAGCTTGCATCCCTGCAGGATATAAGAGATCAGATAGAAGAGGCCGAGCTTTCCGGATCAGAGCGTGAGCTGGCTTTACTGAGACTCAGAGAGACAAGTGCTGAAAATTCTCTTGATTATACAAATCTCTATGCTGCATTCGATGGCGAGGTCGCTTCTGTAGATGTTTCCGAAGAAGATTATTTTGAAGCAGGGGATTCTGTAATAACAATAGTAGACAGGTCCAGGCTGAAAGCTACTGTGGAGATTGATGAGATTGATATGCAGTATGTAAAGCTTGGGCAGGAAGTGAATCTTGTTTTTGAATCCCGCCCTGATATTGTTGTCACCGGTGTCGTTTCCTATATCCCAATGCTTGGACGTTATACAACACAGGGCATTGGTGTGGCAGATGTGGAGATACTTATAGAAGATCCTCCAGAGGGCATCATGCCAGGTTTTACATTTGAAGGAACGCTTGAGGCGGAGGAAGAGGTCTCCATGCTTCTTATTCCGCAGAATGCCATAACCAGAGGTCGTGGCGGGTCACAGACCGTGAATGTGAAAAGAGATGATGGCAGTATTGAAACAGTAAGTGTGCGTACGGAATATCTTGGAGAAGGGCTTTCCGAACTTCTTGCCGGCAATCTGAAAGAAGGGGATGTCCTTGTTTATGAAACGCGAAGCCAGCTTGGGGGATTTTCATTTTGACTAAGGCAGTGATAGAGCTTGAACATGTCAGCAGGTGCTATGTGCTTGGTGATACAGTTGTACGTGCCCTTGATGATGTATCGTTGGAAATCGAGGATAAATCATTTACTGCCATAATGGGACCTTCCGGGTCTGGAAAATCAACGCTCATGTCGCTTATAGGATGTCTGGATGTACCTACATCTGGAATAATCAAGATAGATGGAGAAGAGCTTAGAGGAATGACGGAGGAAGACCTTGCGTACATCCGCAACAGGAAAATCGGATTTGTTTTCCAGCATTTTTCGCTTCTCCCGAAACTTTCTGCCCTTGATAATGCCGCGCTTCCTCTGCTTTATGCTGGTGTATCTTTAAGGGAACGCAGGGAGAGGGCGGAGGAAATGTTATGCCGTGTAGGACTTTCAGACAGGATGAAGCATCGTCCAAGCGAGCTTTCTGGAGGGCAGAAACAGCGTGTTGCCATTGCCAGAGCGCTTGTGAACAATCCTTCGATTCTTCTTGCAGATGAACCTACTGGAGCTCTCGATTCCGTTACAGGGCATGAAGTGATGGAACTGTTTCACGCATTGCATGAGGAAGGTCATACGATAGTCTTTGTCACACATGACCGATCTCTTGCATCAGAATGTGAGCGAATCATTCCTATAAAAGACGGGAGGATTGCCGATGTTGCTGAGTGAGAATATCAGGATGGCGTTCTCTTCGCTTTTCGGGAACAGGCTTCGAACGTTTCTGTCGCTGCTTGGTATCATGATTGGTGTAGCTTCTGTCGTTACCATTCTCAATCTTGGAAGAAGTGCTTCCGAGAGTATTAGTGCTTCATTTGAATCGGGTGGGCTTGATACGGTGAGCATCATGCCTCGCGGATCAGCAAGAGAGACAATGGTGTTTTCTGAAGAATTCTCCTACAGCCTGATGGATGAGGTGGATGGCATAATAGAAGTCCTTCCGATGGTTTCTTCTGGTGCGAATATCAGAAATGGTCAGGAGATTGTAGAAAGTGTAGTTGTTCAGGGCGTGACATCAGGCTTCTTCTCATCTTCGTCTCTAACTCTTTCATCTGGAGAGTTCTTTTCAGCCATAGATAATATCAACAGACGCCAGGTTATAGTTCTAGGTTCAGAGCTTGCCGAAGAGCTCTTTCCATCCGGTGATGCCGTTAATCGTTATGTCTCCGTTTTCCGCAATCAGGCTAAGAGTTTCTTAGTAGTCGGTGTTCTTGAAGAACGTGATTCTACTGTGGGTACAGAGTATAATAATTCTGCGTTCATGCCGTATAACACATATGTACAACGATTCAGAAGAACAGATCAGGTTGGAACATATTTTGTCAGAGTGCATGAGGAGGCTGATGCAGTAGCCGTTGCAGAAGATATCGAGGACTATCTCAATGAGATTGTAGGTTCTGATTATTTCCGTATTTTCAGTCCTGCAACCATGAAGGAGATGGCTGATTCCGTCACAGGTGTGTTTTCTTCATTTCTTGCAGCCATCGCAGCCATTTCATTGCTTGTTGGTGGTATTGGAATCATGAACATAATGCTGGTATCCGTTGTTGAGAGGACTGGGGAGATAGGTATCAGAAAGGCGTTGGGGGCTGCGCCGAGTGCAATCCGGTCACAGTTCCTTGTTGAGTCTGTTTCTCTTTCCGTTACTGGTGGTGTTTTCGGTGTGATAATAGGTATCCTCATGAGTGGTATTGTTGTGAGTGTTGCAGGCTGGGATTTGCATATTTCTGGTGCTGCAATTCTCATATCCATGCTCTTCTCCTTGGTAATAGGAGTATTCTTCGGCTGGTATCCAGCAGCGAAAGCTGCCAGACTTGAACCGATGGAAGCTCTTGCCAGAGACTGAGGCATTGCAAATGGTATATAAAAATCCTTACAATCATGGCGGAGGACATAATGATAGTTTCTAAATTCGGTGGAAGCAGTGTTGCGGATGCAGATCAGATCAGGAAAGTGAAAGCCATTCTCGAAAGCGATGAGAGACGCATGGTTGCAATTGTCTCCGCTCCGGGCAAGAGAACCAGTGATGATGATAAAATCACGGATCTGCTCTATAAATGTAACAGTCTTGTTCAGAAGGGCCTTACATGTCGTCCTGTATTTAATGAGATCTCAAAGCGTTTTGTTCAGATAGCACAGAAACTGAAGATTGATGATGTGAAGCTTTCAGAGTGTCTTGATGATATCCGTTGTAATATCGATGCCGGTCGCGGTGCTGATTACACAGCCTCAAGAGGAGAATATCTCTCTGCTCTCATCATAAGCGAATTTCTTGGCTGGGAATTTGTGGATGCTGAGGATGTAATAGTCATCAATCAGGATTCCACTGTAAATGAAAAAACCTATAAGAAGCTTCAGGAGAGACTGGAGCCTGGTAAGCGTTATGTCATTCCTGGTTTCTATGGAGAGACAGAGCAGGGAGTTGTAAAAACCTTTACCCGTGGTGGTTCTGATATCACCGGGTCCATCGTTGCCAGAGCCGTTAATGCTGAACTCTATGAGAACTGGACAGATGTTTCCGGTATTTACCGTGCTGATCCGAGAATAGTGCCTGAAGCTACTGTAAATACGGAGCTTTCATATAAAGAGGTAAGGGAACTTTCTGATGTCGGAGCTACTGTGTTCCATGAAGAAGCTATTGCACCTATTTACAACTATGGAATTCCAATCGTAGTCAAGAATACAAATAAGCCAGAGGATCCTGGTACAAGAATCGTTCCAGAATCCAATGATTTCGGAGCAACAGCTGTCTCTGCACGTTCTGGTCTTTCTCGCATCAAGCTGAGAAAACTGATGCTTTTCAAGAAGTATGGTGTCCGCCATGCTCTTCTTACTATGCTTCATGTCTTTGGAATCAGGCCTTGCTATTCGCTTTTTGGTATAGACAGCATTGTCTGGTTCTTTGATTCAAAGATGGCCAGTGATAGCGTTTGCCAGGCAATGTGTGAGCGTCTGACAAAGGAATTTGGTCTTGATTCGATTGAAGTAGATCATGGTCATGCAATTCTTGGTGTGGTTGGCGACGGAATGGACTCTTCTGATGCGTATCTTGATGCTGCCATTGCCTTAAAGGAAAATGGCATCGAGACGACATTTGTCAACTATGGTTCTTCTGATACTTCTGTGCTTTTCGGAGTTAAGGAGGATCAGGCTTCAGAGGCTGTCAGGGTTGTCTACAAAAAACTTTTCTGATTTTCCAGCGGCTCTGAATGAGCCGCTTATTTTTGAACTCGAGAAAATCTCTCCGCAGAAAATATCTTCACTTGTTTCTGTCTGGTATGAATCCGTGAAGGCCACGCATTCCTTTCTTTCTGAAAGCGAAATTGGCAGAATCATGGAATATGTCCCAGAAGCCATTTCCAGCGTAGAACACCTTGTTGTCGTATCATGGGGTGGCTCCTTTGTTGCTTTTATGGGAGTGACAGGGCGCAGGCTTGAGATGCTTTTTATTCATCCTGATTTTATGAAAAAAGGTCTTGGCCGGAAATTAGTTGAAATTGCAATTGCGTGTTTTTCTGCAAGTGAGCTTACTGTCAATGAACAGAATCCAGAGGCAATAGGATTTTACAGACACATGGGCTTCACCACTTACAAACGGACTGAGCTGGATGAAGAGGGTAATCCTTATCCTCTTCTGTATATGAAAAGGTGACAAAAAAAGATGCAGCCGCGAACGACTGCATCCAGCATATATCTTCCAATCCTTAGCGGATCGTTACCTCTGTATCGAGATCGAAGAACTTTGCCTTTTCCATGTTGACGATAAGAGCAACTGCCTCATCTGGCTCAGGAATAACGGTCGGATCAATCTTTCCAACGACCTTTGCCTTTGATGTGGATACATATACCTGTGTCTCAGAACCAAGTGGTTCAACAACGGATACATGTCCATTGATTGTCTTTCCATCAATTGGAGTATGAGAGAATTCAACATCTTCCGGTCTGATACCGAATGTGACTTCCTTGCCGATGTATGGAGCAAGTGTCTTAGCCTGCTGAGGAGTTACCTCAAGGCGGAATGTTCCCTCATCAGCATAAACCTTGTCGCCTTCCTTCTTGATTGTGACGACGAGGAAGTTCATTGGAGGTGATCCAATGAATCCAGCAACAAACTTGTTGTCTGGCTCATTGTAAAGCTCCATTGGTCCACCAATCTGCTGGATTACACCAAGTTTCATAACAACAATCTTGTCAGCCATTGTGAGAGCTTCAACCTGGTCATGTGTAACGTAGATCATTGTTGCCTTGAGTCTGTTGTGGAGACCTGAAATCTCAGCTCTCATCTGGACTCTCAGCTTAGCGTCGAGGTTTGAAAGTGGCTCGTCGAAGAGGAAGACCTTTGGCTTTCTAACGATAGCACGACCTACAGCAACACGCTGTCTCTGGCCACCAGAAAGAGCCTTTGGCTTTCTGTCGAGAAGCATCTCAATGTCAAGAATCTTTGCAGCTTCCTTAACGCGCTGGTCAATCTGATCCTTTGGGAACTTCCTGATCTTAAGACCGAATGCCATGTTGTCATAAACAGTCATGTGAGGATAGAGAGCATAGTTCTGGAATACCATTGCAATGTCTCTGTCTTTTGGAGGCACGTCGTTCATAAGCTTTCCGTCAATGTAAAGCTCGCCAGAGGAAATATCCTCAAGACCAGCGACCATTCTGAGTGTTGTGGACTTACCACAGCCGGAAGGACCTACGAGAACAACGAATTCCTGATCTTTGATATCGATGTTGACGTTGTCTACAGCCTTTACGCCGCCATCGTATATCTTGCAGATATTTTTAAGTAATACTTCTGCCATTCATTGCTCCTTTTTCTTTTCGATAGCTTTATGTTATGAGACCGGATGCGCTCTCGTAAAGGAAAATCTTCATTGAAAAACCCTTTTTTTAACGATAAAATAGCTCAAAACACCGTTTTGATGACTAAATAAATGAAAATAGTCAAAAAGAGGGATGATGCCTAAGATTTATACTGAAAAAGAAAAAGAAAACATCAGGAAAGCATTGAAACGAGAGGCTGGAAAATGCCTGGCATTATACGGAGTGCGGAAGACTACTGTCGATGAGCTTGTCCGCCGTGTGGATATTCCTAAGGGAACATTCTATCTTTTCTATGAATCAAAAGAGGCACTCTTCTTTGACCTTCTTGTGACATATGCTGATGAAGTTGAGAGCGATTATCTTTCAATGCTTCAGGAAATAGATGAGAATCATATCGTTACAAGTCTTACTGATATATTCTATACATTGCTAATCAAATTCTACGATGAGGGGCTATATCGTTTCCTGGATGGGGCTGAACTGGAACTTGTGCTCAGGAGACTGCCTGATAAATCTTTGCCAGATATTTCGAAGCGGATGTCTGCGGTAATACACAATCTTTTCTCCTATTTCTATATAGATGATAAGGAGGATATCAAATCATTTGAGGCGGGGTATGAAGCACTTCTATACCTGCTTTTATCCGCAGATAGGCTGAAAGACAAGGAAAAAGCCCTCAGATTGCTTGTCCGAGGGCTTGTTTTGCAGATGGTTGAATGATTATTCGCCTTCTGCCTTTCCTTCTTCTTCATGCTCCGTTTCTTCGTTGCTATGAGGTTCTGCTTTTTTTACAATTGCTTCCTCGATTCTTCTGTCCTCTATTTTAGTTACATGAATGTCGAGGCCATTTATTGATACATCGAGCGTTGTTCCTTCTTCTGGAATCTGGGAAAGCGTTGAGAGAACCATTCCTCCAATCGTGTCATAGTCCTCATTCTCTTCAAGCTCGATGCCCGTCTCGTCAGAGAAGTCGCTGAGGCTCAAAGCGCCGCTTACACGCCATTCATTATCTCCGATTTTCTGTATCTCGCTTTCTTCCTGTGGGTCAAATTCGTCGTAGATATTGCCTACAATCTCTTCCAGGAGGTCTTCAAGTGTGACAATGCCGACTGTCTGTCCATATTCATCAACAACGATGGCGATATGCGTCTTCTTATCCTGCATGTCAGAGAAAAGCTTATCCGCATGAATAGAATCCGGCACCATATATGCTGGGCGCAGAAGATCCTTTATATTTTTATGCTCACCAGAGTTGAGATTAATAAGGAACTCCCTTGCGCTGAGTATGCCGAGAATATCATTGATATCCTCACCATATACAGGGAAGCGGGAGAGGCCGGAGTCCTTGATTGTATCCAGAATTTCATTGTCCGGTGTATCAACCTGGAATGAGACGACATCAGGCTCTCTTGTCATGATTTCACTGACGTTGATGTCGTTGAATTCAAATACGTTCTGTATCCATTCCTTCTCATCTTCTTCGATAGATCCTGATTCTCCACCAGCATCGACCATAAGTTTGATATCATCCTCTGTGATAGCGTCTCTGTCTCCATCCTCTTTGATTCTGATTATCCTCAATATGAGGTTCGTTGTAGCTGAGAGAAGCCATACTGCAGGTTTCATTATCTTTGCTGTTGCAGAAATGACACCTGCGGAGAATTTTGCAACTTCAAATGCCTTCTGTTGTGCAACTCTCTTTGGTACAAGCTCTCCAAAAATGAGAGTGAAGAATGAGATAATCAGTGTGATGATGATAACCGATACTGTTCCAGAAACTCCCGCCGGAAGTCCTAGATTGATGAAGAATGGTGAAATGTACTGTGCGAGATTATCGGCAGCGAAAGCTGAACCAAGGAATCCTGCAAGCGTAATACCAATCTGAATCGTAGAAAGAAATCCCGATGGGTTTTCCGCCATTTTCAGAAGTCTTGGTGCGTATTTATCACCTTCATCAGCTAGCTTTTTAAGCTTCGTGGTGTTCAAGGAAATGACTGCAATCTCCGTCGCTGCGAAGAATGCGTTTATTGCTATGAGAATAATCTGCAGTAGTATCTGCTGTGCTAATGACATTTTGTGCTCCTTTGTTCTGATTTTCTTGCCGCTTGAAAAGCCACCATCAGAGGAGGAGCTTCATTACTGATCCGGATAAATGCGGAGGCACTTCCGGTTCTTCTTTTTTCAAATTACTGCCAGGGCCATCGTCCACTTGCTGTTTTGATCCTTTGCACCTTCTGGTGCGATGTGAATTAATTTAAATGATATAGAAGTCTATCACCTATCGTCAATATCAATGTGCTGGGTTCAGGTCAATTTGCTTTTTCTTGTGACCTTCCCAGATAACATAAATAAGAGTATAGAATGCCATAATTCCGGAAACTGTAGGTGCGATTATTCCTAGTGCTCCGAGATCCGATCCGAAAATCCTGCTGAAAATCCAGACCATCGGAATTCTAAGTAACAAGGCTCCGAATGTACAGCTTATCATTGTCCACAGTGTTTTTTGCCTGCCGTTGAGGTATCCATTCAGAGTGAAAACGAGTGCTGTCATCATATAGTCGTAGCTTGCGGTCCTGAAATATGGGATGCCAGCTTTTATTACATTCTCATCAGTTGTGAATGCTCCAATCATTGTCTCCGGAGAAAGCTGTGCCCATAACCAGAAAAGGAAAGAGACACCAAGAGCAAACGACAGGGCAAGCCATAGAGATGTCCTTGCTCTTCCTGCCTTGCCCCTTCCGATATTCTGCGCTGTTATTGCTGCAAGAGCATTTGCCATTGATGTCGCGCTGAGCATTGCAAAGACATCGTACTTCGCACCAATCCCGACTACTGCCGCTCCATATAGTCCTGCACTGTTCATCATCATTGTGAGGTAGAGAAATGAAATCCTGACAGCAAGTTCCTGGAATGATATTGGTCCCCCGACAGCTCCAAGTTTTCTTGCAATTGCTGCATCCGGGTGGAAGGAAGACAGTTTGAAATCAAATATGAAATCTTTCCTCTTCAAATAGATTACTGAGATAGCCATGCTCGCGGCCTGTGATATGACAGTTGCAAGCGCCACTCCGGCAACACCGAATCCCATCATTCCCGTAAGAAGATAATCCAGTGCTATGTTCAACACACATGCAACTGTTATGAAAATCAAAGGACGGGTAGAGTCTCCATAGCCACGGAGGATTGCAGATATGGCGTTATAAAGACAGATGAAGACATTTCCCAGTGTGCATATTGTGACATACATCATCGTCTCATCAAAGGATTCCTCAGGTGTTTTCAATACTCTGAGAATCGAGCTGTTAAAGATGAGCATCAAAGCTGTTATGATCAATGCCGTGATTGTGAATATTGTGAGTGTTGTCCCGATTGTCTTCCTTACTTTTTCATGATTCTTTTCCCCGACAAAAGAACCGATAAGAATAGTCGAGCCAAGAGTAAGCCCTGTCATAAGGCTGGTTACAATCTGTGTGACCTGTGTTCCTGTCGAGACTGCTGCAACAGCCCTTGCATCGCAGAACTGTCCAACCACAAAAAGATCTACTGCTCCATATAGTGATTGAAGTATATTTGCAAGCAGAAAGGGGAGTGCAAACCTGAAAAGTGTTTTTACGACCGATCCCTCTGATAAATCCATTGCATTCATGCTTGGATGTGACCACATTGGGACACTATGGTCAATAATTTTGCTGCTCTGCTTATTTAATTTTATAAAAATATTCCAATTTCAGATTGAATTAATTTGTTTCTAATTGTTATCCACATTCATTTAAAAGGGAGTATTCTGAAAAAGGAAAAGGCTCCAAGTGGAGCCCTTAAAGCGACTGAGGGGAATCGGACCCCCTTCTTATGCTTGGGAAGCATAGGTAATAACCATTATACGACAGTCGCATTGATGAAAGTAGAATATACGCTTTTCAATATAAGCGCAAGGAGCTAGGAAACGGAGATGGATGAAGCCAAACGTCTGGAACATTATAGAAAAATGACTGAAACACCAGTGCCTCGCCTGATAGGCCGACTTGCTGTGCCAACAATAATAAGCATGCTTGTATCATCTATATATAACACAGCTGACACCTTTTTTGTCTCTCAGCTAGGTACAAGTGCTGCTGGTGCCGTCGGTATTGTATTCTCGATAATGGCTATAATCCAGGCTATAGGATTCACGATTGGAATGGGTGCTGGAAATATCCTTTCCAGAGAACTTGGTGCAAGGAAGGATGAAGATGCAACTGTGACTGCAAGTTCCGGTTTTGCACTTGCCGTTCTTTTGTCCGTTCTGCTTTCCGTTTTCGGTATTGCATTCCAGCCTCAGCTGATGAGACTGCTTGGAGCTACGGAGACAATCCTGCCTTATGCGGAGGCATACGCAACATACATCTTCTTTGGCTGTCCTGTGATGTGCTGCTCGTTTGTTATGAATAATTATCTCAGGGCTGAGGGCAAAGCGGTATATGGCATGGTCGGAATCACTTCTGGAGGACTGCTGAATGTTGTTCTCGATCCTATTTTCATCTTCACTCTTGGCTTTGGCACTGCTGGTGCGGCAATGGCCACGGCAATAAGTCAGCTGATATCCTTCCTGATTCTTCTTTCCTTTTTCATCAGAGGAAAGAGCAGCGTTCGTATAAATATAAGAAAAATCTCGCTGCACTCCTCGATGTACTTCCGTATCATTTTCATAGGACTTCCTACACTTGCACGGCAAGGACTTGCAAGTATAGCATCCGTTTCCCTGAATGTTGCGGCTGCAGCTTTCGGGGATGCTGCAGTTGCTGCGATGAGTATTTCCGGACGCATAACGATGTTTGCTTTTTCCGCAATGTTAGGTTTTGGGCAGGGATATCAGCCGGTAGCATCGTTTAATTATGGCGCAAGAAAATTCCGAAGAGTCAGAGAAGCGACAAAGTTTACGGCAATTACGGGTACTGTGATAATGCTCTTCACATCGCTTGTCTGTTTTATCTTTGCTCCTGCAATCATTGCATCTTTCAGAGGTGACGACGCTGCGGTCATGTCAATGGGAGTTAAAGCACTTCAGATTCAGATGCTTATGATGCCACTGACAGGTCTTGTAACAGCCACCAACATGGGATTGCAATCAACGGGCAGGGCAGTTCCGGCAACGATTCTTTCCATGGCGAGGCAGGGAATCTTTTTTATTCCTCTTATTGCTATACTTCCTAGATTGATAGGTATGGACGGGGTGATTGCCGCGCAGCCTGTAAGTGATGCTTTATCATTTCTGATGGCAATCTGTCTTTATGCTTCATTCATGAAAGATCTTAGGAGAAAAGAGAAAGGAAGCGGGACTGACAATCTTCCAGCCGTATAATTGCATCATTGAATAATTATTTATATTACCTGTAGATATATAATGTTAGTTTGACTTATATACTCTTTTTGGTAATTAATCGTTCTACGTGGTATAATCGTGTCATGGAAATAAAGAAAATAAAAGGCGTTGTTAAGGATTACGCATGGGGAAATAACGATTTTATTCCTTCCTTGATTGGAGGAGCCACAGGCGGCCCACAGGCAGAACTATGGCTTGGTTCGCACCCGTCAGGAGATGCGGAGGTTTCTGATAACGGACACCTGTCAGATTTCATTCGTGAGAATAAATCTGTTCTGGGAGAGAGAAGCTGGAATAAATACAATGGCAGGCTTCCTCTTCTGATGAAGGTCCTTGCTATTGCAAAACCACTCTCACTGCAGTGCCATCCGAATAAATCACAGGCTGAGAAAGGCTGGGCAAGAGAGGCTGAGGCAAGAGCAAAAGGTGAGGCAGTATCTTATCAGGATGATAATGAGAAGTGTGAGATGATTCTTGCTCTTTCACCTATCACCGCACTGTGTGGATTCCGGGATATCGAGGTGATGAAGGCTGATCTTGCAGCTGTAGTCCCTTCGGCATTCGGCCGTGTCCTGAGATCTCTTTCAACGGATATTGAGAATCTCTTCATGTCTCTTTTCTCGTTGCCCGGAGAGGAAAAGAAAGCTATTCTTGCAGAGTTGAAATCTTCTCTTGAATCTTCGTCTGAGCCATCATGGGACGGACTTTTCCTGACAAGAAGCGGCATTTCCAGGGAATGTCTTGTTGAGTATCCTGATGATATCGGATGTCTTTTCCCGTTCCTGATGAATGTAGTTCACTTGCAGGTCGGGGAAGCTATGCCGATTACCCCAGGAACACTTCATGCATATGTTTTTGGAAACGGTATCGAGGTCATGAATGATTCTGATAATGTTCTCCGTGGCGGTCTAACTAAAAAAAGAATGGATTTGCCAGAGTTGAGAAGTATCATGAAATTCGCGCCGCTTTCAGTTGCGAAGTGTACTTCAAGTAAGGATGGCTTTGGCAGAACAGTATTTTCATCTCCGTCTCCAGCTTTCCGTCTGCTCTCTGTTTCCTCTGGAACATACGAAATCAAAGATGATCCTGTAGCTATCATTCTTGTAACCGAAGGTTGTGTGCGCTTCTCTGCAAAAGGAGAGAGCCTGATGCTTGAAAAAGGGGAGGCAGCCGTAATTCCTTCTGGACTTGAGTATACGATGTCTGTCAGAGGATCTGCATATATTTCAGAGGTCCCAGATGCTGAATAGACGACGCATTGACCTCATTCTCGAGAAGGAGATCATAGAGGCAATGGGTTGTACCGAACCTGCCGCAGCGGCTCTTGCAGGAGCAAAAGCGGCAGAGCTTTTTGGTATGGAGCCTGAATCGGGAGTGGCTGTTGTCTCTCCTAACATGATGAAGAATGCCATGAGTGTCACTATCCCCAATTCTGCTCTCCATGGAATTGAGGCTGCTGTTTCCCTTGGCATTGCAATCAGGGATTCTTCTGCAGGTCTGTCCGTTCTTTCCACGGTAACGGACAAGGAAAGAGCGAAAGCCACGCTTTTCCCATTAGAGGTCAGAATCGATGAGAGTGCACCTTCCCTTTATGTGAAGGTGACTGTTTACGGTTCTGGGCATTCTGCTTCCGCAGTCATTTCCGGGGAACATGATAGATTTACTTCTTTGGAGCTTGATGGAAGGATGCTTTCTGAAGTACCCATGTTCTTCCCTGAATGCAGATCATTTTCAGAAGATGACTTTCTTGGAACGCTTACTATCAGCGATGTACTTGAATATGCTTCAGCACTTTCCCCTGTAATTGTTGATTTGCTTACAAAAGCTGTTGACGAAAACATGGCAATAAGCAAGGCAGGGTTGTCCGGGGACTGGGGCCTTTCGGTTGGAAAGATAATGGATGGTCTCATTTCTTCAGAACCAAAGACGCTCGATGAGGCCATGAGGAAAGCTGCAGCTTCCGCAGCTGCAGGTTCAGATGCTAGAATGGCTGGCTCTGCACTTCCTGTGATGATTAATTCCGGTTCTGGTAATCAGGGGATTACTGTAACTGTCCCGGTTTCTGTAGTCGCTTCCTATCTTGGGAAAAGTCTTTCCGAGATGATAGGAGCAGTTGCAATAAGTGAGCTTGTAGGTATTATCCTGACCAGTCATAAGGACAGACTTTCAGCTCTCTGCGGTGCTTTCACAGCTTCAATTGGTACAGCCTGTGCCTATGCTTACCTTCTCGGAGGAGATGCGGAAGTTCTTGATGCGACTATTAATAA
The DNA here is from genome assembly GCA_944392975.1 of uncultured Spirochaetaceae bacterium. Classification (GTDB taxonomy): domain Bacteria; phylum Spirochaetota; class Spirochaetia; order Sphaerochaetales; family Sphaerochaetaceae; genus Ornithospirochaeta. Next base: position 45,674 of record CALXYN010000011.1, read on the forward strand.
TATGGTTGGAAATCTTTCCGGGATTATCTGCGATGGTGCGAAGGATACCTGTGCGCTGAAAATCTACTCATCGCTTATTGCTGCATCTGTTGCTGTAGAGCTTGCCCTTGTAGGTAAACGGGCTGGAAGGGAAGCCGGTATCGTAGGTGATGATTCTCTTTCATCCATAAACCATCTTACAAGGATCTCACATGAAGGCATGGAGCAGACTAACCGTACGATTCTCCAGATAATGCTTGAAAAAGGTAAATGAAGTACATTGCTATTGATTTTGAAACTGCTTCCTCTTCACCTGCCAGTGCCTGTTCAGTAGGTTTGGTCAGGATGGATGAGGAAGGAATGATAGAGGATAAGTTCTATTCACTTATACGGCCGAAGAATCCCGAGTTCGACCCTGTCTGTTTTTCCATTCATCATCTGGATCCGCTCTCAATTCTGCAAGCACCTACTATGGCAGATATCTGGCCAGAAATGAAGAGCTTTATCGGTTCTTTTCCTCTAGTCGCTCATAATGCTCCCTTTGATATAAAAGTACTCAGGGAGACTCTTGCATCCTGGAATATCGAGGTTTTTCATAATCCTTATTATTGTACATTGTCTCTTTCCAGAAAGCTCTGGAAGGGCAGACGCTCTTATCGTCTTACAGCACTTGCAGAAGAGATGGGGCTTGAGTATGAGGCACATAATGCTCTGGCAGACAGTGAGGTTTGTGGCCGCTTGTTCTCAAGACTCTGTGGCAATGCCTTGTTTGATGACGACACTGCCAGACGTTTCTTTCACAGAGTCTATCGCGATGGAAGTTATCCTAAATATGTTTAGAGTACTGCTTCCATAAGTCTGGTCTTTACAGCAATAAGAGGGTAGATATATATACACCAGAGACCAATCATGAAATATATTGCAAATGAAGTGAAAGCCTCTGGTGCAGGTATCAATGAGATCAGAACGACTATCACAAGGGTTGAGATGACACCTATTATAAATCTTGCAATCTTCTTTCCGATACTTCCTTCTTCTGGAATTGAACCTACAGTCTTCCTTTCCAGGTAGAATCCTAGAAACATTGATCCAGTGATTGTCACTGTAGACATGAGGTCTTCGAATGCAACAGGATCGATGTCTGTAGTGGAAAGAAGTATTGTAAGCACAATAGAAGCTATCGTTGCCAGTAATCCGATAATGAATGTGAAGATCAGGAATGGTTTTCTCATGTCATAAAGACGCAGCATCAGGTATGTCATCCCGAAACCGGCAATAAGGCCGATTATTGTTCCTACCGTCACATCAAGAGGCCAGTGCACTCCCAGTATCATGCGTGAAACCGGGACAAGGATTATCGGTATGATAAAGATTAATGTTGCCCATTTTTTCCAGACAGTCATAATCAGAGCAGAGTAGAATGCTCCTGATGTTGTGCTGTGCCCTGATGGAAATGAGTAACCTGTTGCCGTACTGAGCCTTCCACCCCTGATTTTATCAGGGTACACCTGAAATGGGCGAGGAACACGGAATATGGCTTTCAGTGTCTGAGATACAATGAGTGCTGTCATTAATGATGATGCAATGGCAAATGCCTTTTTCCGGCTGACACACCAGAGAAGAATCATCAGCACAACAAGTGGTACTGCAATTTCTCCCAGCATTGAGATGATTTCCGCGATTTTTTCTATGACAGGTGTTCTGAATTGCTGGAAGAACATCATTATATCAAGCTGCATTTAGATCCTCCTTCCTTCCAAGTATGAACATCAGCACAGCCATTGATATTATAATAACATATCCAATGAGGCTGAGTGTGTCCGGAAGCTGGGCGAATACAATCCACCCTAGAAGAGCTGTGAATACCACCTGCGAATAATCATATACAGATATTTCCTTCGCAGGAGCATATCTGTAGGCTGCCGTGATGGAAAACTGTCCGCCTGCCGCAGCAAGTCCTGCGAAAAGAAGGATGATCAACTGCAGCGGTGTCATCGGATGGAAGTCAAGAATCAGATAAGGCAGTGTCACAAGGCTTGAGAATGCGGAGAAGAACAGTACCACAACAGGTCCGCTTACTCCACGTTTTCCGAGCGCACGTACACAGGTGTAAGCACTTCCGGCACCAAGGCCTCCTACAAAGCCGATTATTGAAGATGTCAGATCAGCGTTACTGAACGTTGGTTTTATGACAAAAAGTGAGCCTATGAATGCTCCTGCGACTATCAGGATGGTCTTCACCGTCATCTTCTCTTTTAAAAAAAGCATAGAGAAGATAAGCGTGAAAAAAGGTGACATTTTGTTGAGCATTGTGGCATCGGAGAGTATCAAATGGTCAACTGCATAGAAGTTGCAAAGTATTCCTACTGTTCCAAGTACTGAACGAAGAATAAGTAGTGGTACATCTTTTCTTTCAATGGAAATCCCGTTCTTGTTGTGAACAACGATTATCAATGCTGCAATTGCTGCAATGATATTCCGGAAAAAGCTTTTCTCAATTGAAGGTATATCCCCTGCAAGCCTTACAAACAGATTCATCAAAGCAAAGCAGAAAGCAGATGAAAGTATACAGAGTATTCCTTTTGCTCGCTGGTTCATGCAGATATTCTAGCAGAATTGTCAATTCTCGGAAAATGTCTGATTTTCTTCATTTTTTATTCAAAAAGTGAACCAATGTTCCGTTTTTTTCGTGATATGACAATTTTTACTTGCAACATGAGTATAAAGATAATATAAAGATAAATTGAATATTTGTGGGAGATTAATCTAAGAACTCCCATTAAAGCTTTTGCTTCGTTTTCCACAAAGGAGGAATTCATGAAGAAGTTCGCTGTGCTGCTTTTGATTGTTGCAGCTATGATGGTGCCACTTTTCGCTGGTGGTAGCTCGGAAAGTGATCAGATTGTTCTTACTCTTTCAGAAGTTCACGCTGAAGGATATCCAACGACTCTTGCAGACTATGAGTTTGCACGTCTTGTAGAAGAGAGAACAGAAGGAAGAATCAAGATTGACGTCTATTCTGGCGGTACACTCTATGGCGAAGAGACAGGTTCTATCGAAGCTCTTCAGATTGGAGACCTTGCATTTGCTCGTGTTTCTGCATCCCCAGTTGCTTCCTATGTTCCAGCTCTTAACGTAATCCAGCTTCCTTATCTCTATCGCGATGGTGAGCACATGTGGCAGGTTCTTAATGGTGAGATTGGACAGCAGATGCTTGCTGATATCGAGGAATCTGGATCTGGACTCGTAGGTCTTTGCTACTATGATGCCGGTGCTAGAAACTTCTATACAACAACACCTGTAAATTCTGTAGAGGATATGGCTGGTCTCAAGATCAGACTCCAGAACAACCCGATGATGGTTGAGATGGTTCAGCTCCTTGGCGGAAATGGTGTTACAGGTATCGGACCAAACGATGTTTATTCTGCTATCCAGCAGGGAACAATCGATGGTGCTGAGAACAACTGGC
>CALXYN010000012.1 GCA_944392975.1 uncultured Spirochaetaceae bacterium
CTTCATCAAAAGCCCAAGGTACTCTGTATGAAGAACTTCCATGAAGTCTTGAGTGGGAGGAGAGAAGACCGAAAGCTACCCAGCGTTTGAAGAGATCCGGAGTAGTGTTGTCCTCAAAACCTCCGATATCGTGACTCCAGAATCCGAAGCCTGAGAAAGCAAGGGATAATCCTCCTCTGAGCGTTTCAGCCATGGAGATATACGAAGCGACGTTGTCGCCGGCCCAGTGCACTGGAAAAGCCTGACTTCCTATTGTGCCAGAACGTGTGAACACGATAGCGTCTTTTCCTTTCTTCTCTTTCTGGAGTTCGAATACAGTCTTGTTGTATATGTATGTGTAATGGTTATGCATTGTGACTGGATCTGATCCGTCATACCACACAACATCTTCCGTCGGTATATTCTCTCCGAAATCTGTCTTGAAGCAGTCGACACCCATGTCTGAAAGTTTTTCGAGGTAGCTCTGGTACCATTTGCGTGCTGCCGGATTTGTGAAATCCACAATAGCCATACCTGCCTGCCACACATCACACTGCCATACGCTTCCATCCTTGCGTTTCAGAAAGTATCCATTCTTCTTGCCTTCATCAAACAGCCTGGATTTCTGTGCAATGTAAGGATTTATCCAGACGCTTACCTTTAAACCATGTTCATGTAATTTCTTTAATAAACCTTCCGGATTCGGAAACATTCTTTTATCCCACAGAAAGTCTGTCCATTGAAATTCTTTCATCCAGAAACAATCGAAATGGAACACGGAAAGAGGTATGTCATTTTCTGCCATCTTGTTGATGAATGACATGACAGTTTCTTCACTGTAGTCTGTTGTAAACGATGAAGAGAGCCAAAGGCCAAATGACCACTTTGGTGGCATTGCAGGGTACCCCGTGATAGAGGCATATCTGGAAACAATCTCCTTTAGACTGTCTCCTGCGATGACACAGTATGAGAGTCTCTCTCCTGGTACGGAAAACTGCGCACATTCTGCAACTTCGCTTCCCATTTCAAAGGATACCTTCCCATAGCTGAGGACAAAGATTCCATAGTTCTTAGAAGATACGAAGAAGGGAACGTTCTTGTGGGACATCTCGCTTGAACATCCGCTGTCAAGGTTCCACATCTCAACCTTCTGCCCGTTCTTCACAAATGATGTAAAGCGTTCGCCAAGACCGTAATATGTCTCTCCGATATCTGTGGTAAGGTATTCTGCCATGAAGTTTCCATTCGGTGTTGTCATATAACCAGAGAGTCTGGAAAAACGCTTGGTGATATCTTTCCCCTTGTATGTGAATGTGAGATTTCCATCTCTCACCTCGGCCTTCAGATCGCCAGAAGCAAGGAAATCATTTCCAATTGCTGTTGCATCCCCAGAAGGAATTAAAGGAAATGGCTTTTCTTCATTCACTCCCTTGTGATGGTAGACATCTACACGGAGTATGTTTTCGCTTATTGCAGAAATTTCTGTCGTTATGACAGGATTATTTAGTGTGTCATTACGGCAGGAGATGGGGTAGGTAGAAGCGTAAAGCGAGAGTTTCCCATCGCTTTCTTCGCATTCAAAACAGTTCTTTTCTGAATAGAGTGTGACACCATCATCAAGATGCCAAAAACCATTTCTGAATCTCATCTTTTTCTCCTTTTCAGCATATTTCAGAATTTTCTACATCATCCGTTTTTAGTATCGGACGAGTATTCATTGTTCTTGGTTTTACTGTGACATTATCGAGTTTGATGTTCTTTGCATGGCGGATATAGAAACCATATGAAGGCATGTCGCCAAGAGCATTGGATTCAGGGTAATCCCTGACATTCTCCCTGATTTCTGGAAGTATTGTCAGAATCTCCTTGTTGTCCAGATACTCTGCACATAGATTGCTGATTGTCACATCCTCAATATATCCAGTATAGCCATTCTCATCCTTGAATCCTGTAATGATGCAGGGCGCTTCCATATCTTCGGCTTTCACATTCTTGATTGTGATCCCCTTCACGCTACCACCATTTTCCTTTGCTTTTCTGTCCTCGTCTGAGAGATAGCCGAATTTGTTGCGCTTGCAAAGGGAAATGAATACAGGTACCGAAATATTTTTCATAGTGATGTTTTCAAGATGGATATCTGAGATATTCGAGCCGTCTGCTGATTCAATGGAGATTCCTGAAACTCCGCCTGGGAAGATATCGGGGAGCATGAATGTACAGTTTTTGCAGCGGACATTCTTTATATCAAAATAAGTTTCAGTACCGATTTTGAAGGCGTTCATCACGGATATAACTGTTGCATCCTCTATTTCTACATCCTCTGTGGCACCCATCTTCATCTCAGCGTTCTCGACATTGATGCTGTCATGACCCTGAACCATCGGGGCCTTGACGCAAAGACCATCGTCAGCGGTGCTTACAAAAACATGCTTCACCTTCACATGTTTTGAGGCCATGATATCAATTCCATCTGTATTTGCAACATGCCTGTTGTTATCTATCACTATGCTCTCAATAGAAATATCCTCTGACATGTCGATGGAAAGGCTCCAGTCTAGAGAGTCCCTGATGATAATGTTATGGAGGCTTACATTCTTTGATCCACGAACCCAGACTGTATACATCGGACGCTGTATATTCTCCTTGCCTTCATTCCATTTATCTTCAGCGTATCTGATCCTCTCTCTATATTTGAAACGTGTTGTATCTGATGGAGATCCCATCGGATCTTTCAGTATGGGAGGAAGTTTTGTATAACCCAGCGGCTGGACAAGCGGTCTTTCGTGTGGAAGATAGACAAAGTATTCTCCATTTGCATTAATCCTTCCGCCTCCGCAAATCGTCACATTTTCTTCATCCACAATTTTGATGAAGGCATCTGAGAACATCTTGAGATTCTTTGAAGCATTAAGGGATGCCCCTGAGGCGATGAAGAGTGTTGTGTCCGAATGAATTGAAAGAGTTCCGGTTGTGTAAGCTCCGCCGGTAACAAGGACGATGCCTTTTTTGCCTACAGCTTCATCAAGTGCTTTCTGAATAGCATCTGTTGAAAGTACTCCGGCTTCAGCTGTTGCGCCATAGTCGCGGATATCGAAGATGGTACCTGCCGGGATTTTTTCTTCAGATATGTAAAGATGATAGGGAATGTCTGTATAGTAGTCTCCCTCATAGATGATTCCGTTTTCTGGGAAAGTAGGGGTGTCGTATATTTTCATCGAGCTCTCCTTTTGAAATAAGAATACCCTTCCTGAAACAGTCCAGGAAGGGCAGGTTCTAACATAGATGTGGTATATTCATATTTTTGAGATCTGCATTGAGTCTGCATATCTGAAACCAGGGATGGATCCTGAGATGATTACCACAAGATCGTCATCTGCAACTGCCTTGGATTTCAGTGCAAGATTGATGGACTGGTCTCGCATTTTCACAACGTCATCTGTAAAAGGTGCCAGAAGCGGAGTGACTCCGTAGGCGAGTTTCAGCTGCCTTGCTGCTTTTTCATCTGTGACACAGACTATGATTGGGCATTCCGGGCGGAACGCGGATGTCAGCCATCCGGTTCTTCCTGTTGCTGTCATACAGATGATTGCTTTTGCTCCAAGGGAGAACGAGGCTTCAACAGCGGCGCTGGAAATTGTTCCTGGAATATCGAGAACAGCATTGGAAGCCTGATTCTGGAAATAGCACTGACGGTAATCAATCTGCTTCTCTGCAAATTCCGCGATATCTGACATGGTCTTAACAGCTTCGATAGGGTATTTACCGGCTGCTGTCTCTCCGCTGAGCATTGTGCATGTGGTGCCGTCGAAGATTGCATTTGCAACATCTGACACTTCTGCTCTTGTCGGTCTTGAGTGTTCTGTCATGGATTCAAGCATCTGCGTTGCCGTAACGACAATCTTGCCAGCTTTCGTACATTTTGAAATCATCATCTTCTGAATGACAGGTAGTTCCTTGAATGGAATTTCCACTCCCATGTCTCCACGTGCGACCATGATTCCATCTGCAACGCTGATTATCTCATCGAGGTTATCGATACCGCTTCTGCATTCGATCTTTGCTATTATCTTGATCTTTTCGCCGCCATTGACGTTCAGAAGTTTTCTCATCTTCCTCACATCTTCTGCCGTACGTACGAAAGAGGCTGAGACATAATCCACATCCATCTCGATTCCGAAAAGCAGATCCGATCTGTCTGATTCGGAGATGAAGGGCTGGTCGATATCAACACCTGGAATATTTATTGACTTGTGGTTTGAGATTTTCGAAGTGTTATTGACACGGCAGACAACATCCGGACCGTTGATGGCTGTTACTGTAAGAGAACAGAGACCATCATCAATAAGAATCGATGTTCCGATTTCCACATCTTCAGCAAGGTATGGATAGGTTATGGATACTCCGGTAGCATCTCCTTCTCTGTTTTTGTCTGCAGAGAGCGTGAACTCTGTACCTTCTTTCAGTACTACAGAGCCATTCTTGAATTCCCTTGTCCTGATTTCAGGACCTTTTGTATCCAGAATAAGGGGAATATTTACACCCATCTTGTGGGCAACACGGCGGACTCTGTCTATTCTTACCTTATGTTCTTCATGTGAACCATGAGAGAAATTAAGCCTTGCAGCATCCATTCCGTTCACTATCAGGGCTTTCACCATTTCATCGCTGTCTACAGCAGGCCCAAGTGTACAAATGATTTTTGTTTTTCGCATAGATTCCTCAATACCCTGATTATAAAAAGAAAAAGAATATCAGTCATCAACGTGCAATGAGGAGAATATTGGAAATCCTGCAATAAAAGTATGTAATATGTGAAAAAAGGCCGGTTGCCCGGCCTCTTTCATTCTTTATCAGAGAGTTCCGTCAAGGATTGCATCAACAACGATGCGGCCGACCTTGAAGTTGTTTTCCATGGCTGTCGCAAAGATGTCTGCAGCTTCAATGCTATCTTCATCAGAGAGGGAATCATCAACAATTCCGGCCCAGAGGTTTTCAGGATTTGTGCCATTCATGAATACATCCATGTTGACCGAATCCCTGATGACGATGTAACGGTCAAGCATTCCAAGTCTGTCGAGAGCGACTGCAATCGCATTGTCTTCCATCTCGGACATAGCATATGGGTCTGGTGCGCCATAAGTTTCCGTCATCAGTCTTGCATTTGCCTCGTCAAAATTTCCTTTCCAGTAGTTGTCACCTGTAACGGTGGTTCCAAGCAGAACCTGAGGATCTCTTACAGCCCATTCTTCGCCAGGGAAGGCAGCTTCCATGAAAGCTCTTGTCTTTTCGGTGGTTTCAATTTCCGTATCCTTCACAAGGTCATATACCTTGCTGACAAGATCCTGATTGAGAATCTTGTGTGAGACATCGTCATAGGATGCATCATGGAACCATGTTGTATCTGAAGGTATTGTCATTTCTCTCGGATCTGCATGGTGCCCAAGATCGTAATCAATGGTTGCAGACATTACGAAAACATCTCCCATGACTGTGTATTCTGTAGCTGTTCCACCGCAGCCTGTGCTGATGATATAGGCATCAGAGAAATCGAAACGCGGATCAAGAAGCACTGTTGTAGCACTCATTGCTGCATTGATCTTGCCCATTCCGGTAACATACAGAGCAACTCCGTCTTTCACATATAGCTTGTGTCCAGGAAATCCTCCGACTACATCATATTCCTCTCCACCTTCGAGGTATTCTTCATAGTAGTACTGAGCTTCTCCGGGGAAATCGCCACCCATCTCTCCGTTTTCGAATTTAGGCAGGATCAGGACCTCGATTTTCTCTGGTTCTTCGACAGATGCTGCCATCAGTGGACAGACAGCTGATACGATAATCAACGCTGCAATGATTACTTTTTTCATCATAGCCTCCTGTGGGCAGATTATAGTAGCAATAAATATTAGTCAATTGCTTATTCTTACAGAAATTATCTCTGACAAAAACGTATTGTTGCATTATGTTTCAGTAATTAATGCCGAGGATAAAAAACGAGTAAAAATAATAATGAATCCAGAAAAATAATTGTTTTTGACTTTTACAAAATTTAAAAAGAATTGCTTATTTTCTTGAACTTCTATTTGTTGTGTTGTTCACTTGTCTCTGAATATTGATTTCGAGGATAGGGAAAATGCTGAAACAGGAAGTGACTAGAATCTGCGACAGAACCTGGTGTATTAGCGAATTCAGACTCGTGAATACATTCTTAGTGGAAGGTGAAGAGAAAGCTGCAATGATTGATACAGGCTGCGGACTGGGGAATATAAGGGAAATAGCTTCTTCCATCACGTCGCGCCCTCTATCGGTTTTGCTAACGCATTCTCATTCTGATCATGTGGGCGGTATCTATGAATTCAAGGATTGCCCGATTTACATGAGTTCCCGTGACACAGATGAGAAAATCTTCGGTATGGAAACGGATAACACTTTCAGACGGATGTATGTCGAGACAAGAGGAAAAGCATGGTTTCCGGGTCATGAAGAGGAGCTTCTTAGCCTTATCCCTGAAGAAGAGCCTGATTGCAGCTTTGATTTTGCTGATATAGATGACGGCTCCTTTATTGATCTTGGACATCGTGTTCTTGAATGCATCCTCTCTCCCGGTCATACCAAGGGCAGCATCTGCTACCTTGATAAGACTACGAGAATTCTTTTCAGTGGTGACACGGTAAATAACAGCATCATTCTTGCAAGGCAGCCTGCAGATGGCACGGCCTTGATCGAAAGGTATCGGAAAACACTGCAGAAGCTCTGGAACAGGGAAAAAGAGTTTGATGCACTGGCTATTGGGCACGGCAGCGCACCAATAGATAAGGACATCATCTATGATTATCTTTGCCTTTGTAATGGCCTTCTGGATGGTTCTCTTAAAGGACGATATGAGGAAAGAGGATTCAGAAGAGGAGATGTCGCAAGACTGGGAAAGGCCGAGCTCTGGTATCAGTGCGATAATTAAGCGTTTTCTTTTTGCTTGACTATCCATCAATCTGGTTCATACTGAGTGTGTGTACGTACACGCATAGGAGGAAAGATGTTTTCCAATATACCGGAAGTTAAGCTTGGAATGATTGCGGTAAGCCGTGACTGCTTCCCGATTTCTGTATCGGACGGAAGAAGCAAGAAAGTCGTCGAGGAATGTGCAAAGCTTGGTCTTGATGTATTCCTTGCACCTACCATTGCAGAAAATGAATGCGACGCCATGAAGGCTGCAGGAGAGGTGAATGCAGCTGGATGCACGGCACTTGTCGTATTTCTTGGAAATTTCGGTCCAGAGACTCCTGAGACAATAATTGCAAAATCTTTTGATGGCCCTGTGATGTATGTTGCCGCTGCAGAGGAGCATGGTGACAATCTTATCAACGGCAGAGGCGATGCATACTGCGGCATGCTCAACTGCTCATATAATCTCGGCTTGAGAAAGATTGCAGCATACATTCCGGAGTATCCGGTGGGTGATGCTGCTGACTGTGCACGCATGATTGCTGAGTTTGTGCCGGTTGCAAGAGCCATTATTGGAATTCAGGGCCTGAAAATCATTACATTCGGTCCACGTCCTCAGGACTTCTTTGCATGCAATGCCCCGATCAAGGGACTTTATGATATCGGTGTGGAAATTGAGGAGAACAGCGAGCTTGATCTTCTTGTATCTTATCGTGAGCACGCAGGCGATAAGCGTATTGATGATGTTGTAAAGGATATGGCAAATGAACTCGGTACTGGTAACGCATATCCTGATCTGCTTCCACGCATGGCACAGTTCGAGCTTACGCTTCTTGACTGGGCAGAGAACCATAGAGGTGCCAGAAAGTATGTTGTATTTGCAGATAAGTGCTGGCCGGCATTCCCCAAGGAGTTCGGTTTCGAGCCATGCTATGTCAACAGCCGTCTTGCCACACGTGGCATTCCTGTAGCTTGTGAGGTAGATATCTACGGAGCTCTCTCCGAATTCATTGGAACCTGCATTACAGGTGCACCTGTCACACTTCTGGACATCAACAACACTGTTCCTAAAGATATGTATGAAAGCGATATCAAGGGCAAGTATGATTATACGCTGCAGGATACATTCATGGGATTCCACTGTGGAAATACTCCGTTCTGCCGTCTCTCTGACGGTGCTGTTAAGTATCAGCTCATTCAGAACAGGATCCTTGAAAATGGCGATACTCCTGATTTCACAAGAGGAACGCTCGAGGGAGATATCGCACCGGGAGAGATTACATTCTTCCGTCTCCAGAGCAATGCAGATACAACCCTTCAGGCATATGTCGCAGAGGGAGAGATCCTTCCAGTGGCAACACGCTCTTTCGGTGGTATCGGTATATTTGCAATCCATGAGATGGGAAGATTCTATCGCCATGTGCTTATTGCAAAACATTATCCGCACCATGGGGCAGTGGCTTTCGGACATGTTGGTAGAGCACTCTATGCAGTACTTTCGTATCTTGGAGTGAAGGATATTTCCTTCAATCAGCCGAAGTCCATGCTTTATAGTGACGAGTGTCCGTTCTGAGGAGGAAATATGACAGGAGCAGAGTGCATCAGAGAAGGAAATGCCGTTCTTGGAATCGAGTTCGGCTCCACCAGAATAAAGGCAGTTCTCATTGACCAGAATGCAAAGCCTATAGCAACCGGTGCATATGACTGGGAAAACAGATTTGAGGATAATATCTGGACGTATACGAGGGAGGATATTCTTTCTGGTCTGAAAGGTGTTTATTCTGATTTGTCACACTCTGTCCAGAAAGAGTATGGCGTCAGGATTGAGAAACTGAAAGCCATGGGTGTTTCTGCAATGATGCACGGCTGCATTGAGTGCGATGAAAACTATAATTTTCTCTCTCCATTCAGGACCTGGCGCAATACGATAACAGCTGCAGAATCAGAGGAGCTGACAAAACTCTTTGATTACCCGATTCCTCAGCGCTGGACAATAAGCCACGTCTTGAAGGACATAAAGGATGGAAAGAGTTATCTGAAAGATGTGAAGCATGTCTTTACTCTAGCTTCCTATGTTCATTTCCTGCTGACAGGAGTCAAGGCAATAGGCATCGGAGATGCATCCGGTATGTTCCCTATCGACTTCGAGAACAAAAAGTTCTCAGACAAAGCGGCAGAGACATTCATTTCATCCTATGGCTATGATATCCGTCCGCTCTTTCCGGAAGTGAAGCTTGCCGGTGAGATGTGCGGTACGCTTACAGCAGAAGGTGTTGCCCTTCTCGATGAGAGTGGTACATTGCAGCCGGGTATTCCTTTCTGTGCACCAGAAGGGGATGCCGAGACTGGTATGGCCGCAACGAATACCGTAAAACCGAGAACTGGTAATGTTTCTGCAGGTACAAGTGCGTTTGCAACTATTATTCTTGAGAAGCCACTTTCTAGGGCTTATGGCGCAATAGACATTGTCTCTACTCCGGATGGATACCCTGGAGCCATGGCTCACAGCAATAACTGTACGGGTGATTATGATGGCTGGATTTCCCTTTTCGCAGAAGTCCTGAAAATGATGGGCACTGACGTGAAGAAGGGCAAGCTTTATGACATGCTTCTCCGCTCAGTCTTCAATGCAGATAAGGATGCGGGAGGTATCATAAGCTACAATTTCATTTCCGGAGAACATATCGTAGGTCTGGAAAAAGGCGTGCCAATGGTTCTTCGCGACCCAGAGAAACCAATGACAATAGCCAATTTCATGCTTTCGCTGCTTTACTCTTCGCTTTCCTCGATGCGTATCGGCCTTGATATGCTTGAAAAGGAAGAGGGAGTGAAGGCTGACCTTCTGATCGGGCACGGCGGATTCTTCAAGACAAGTGATGTCGGCTTGAAGATACTTTCATCTGTCACTGGCGTAAGGTCTGCAGTGATGTCAACGGCAGGGGAAGGTGGTGCATGGGGCGCAGCTCTTCTTGCCTCGTATATCGGTTCTGATAAAAAGCTCTCTGACTATCTCGATGAGATTTTCAGCGATGCCGACATGGAGGTGTCAGAGCCTGATAAAGATGATACAGCAGGCTATAACAGTTACTTAGTCTCTTATGAGAAAGGACTTGCAGTGGAACGTAAGGCTACGGAGGTGTTCTGATGCTTGAGAGACTGAAAGAAGAAGTGCTGGAGGCAAATCTCCTGCTGCCGAAATATGGTCTTGTCGTATTCACCTGGGGAAATGTCTCTGCTTATGATGCTGAGACAGGACTTGTGGTCATTAAGCCTAGCGGAGTCGATTACGACTCGATGAAAGCTGATGACATGGTTGTTGTGGATCTTGATGGAAAGGTCATTGAAGGAAGCCTCAGACCTTCCAGTGATACACCGACGCATGTCTATCTTTATTCGAAATTTCCCGAGATTAAAGGTATTGTTCATACTCATTCAACGTGGGCTACATCCTGGGCTCAGTCTGGACTTGCTCTTCCTTGTTATGGAACGACCCATGCAGATTATTTCTATGGAGACATTCCAATAGCCAGAGGACTTACAAAAGCTGAGGTAGAGAGCGAGTATGAGAAGAACACAGGTGTTGTGATTGAAGAGGCTTTCAAGGATCGCGATATCATGGCCTCTCCTGGTGTCCTCTGCCGCAATCATGGGCCATTTGCTTGGGGAAAGAATGCTGCAGAAGCCGTGCATAATGCCGTTGTCATGGAGGAATGTGCAAAGATGGCTGTAATTGCGAGGATGATTAACCCGGATATCCAGCCGGCGCCACAGTACCTCATGGATAAGCACTATTTCCGTAAGCATGGCAAAAATGCTTACTACGGCCAGAACTGATTATGATTACCATCAAGGAGATTGCTGAGAAAGCTGGGGTTTCTCCTGGAACCGTGGACAGGGTTCTTCATAAGCGAGGACGGGTATCGCGGAAGAATGAGGAGAACATCAGGCGGATAGCTGAGGAGAACGGCTACGTTCCTAATCAGCTGGCTCGGCGTCTCCAGCGCAAAGGCAATCTTGTATTCGGTGTCCTGATTCCCTATCCGAACACCGAATATGGTTATTGGCAACAGGTTATGGATGGAATAGAAGAGGCGCGCAAGGAGATTGAAGTACTCGATGCTTCCATTGTCTATTCATTTTTTGACCGCCATGACAAATCCAGTTTCCTGAACGCCGCTTCTGCACTTTTTAAGAACAATGTCACTTCATATATTGTGGCTCCTACTATTCCGGATGGAATGAGAGAGCTTGCTTCATTGCATCCTGAAGTCCCTTATGCTTTCATCGATTCATCCCTTCCTGATCTCTCTCCATTCTGGGGCTTTGCCCAGGATCCTGTCGCGGCTGGGCGTACAGGTGCTCGTCTGATGTGTCTTTCTCATGAACCTCTTGAGCGCGTCATCGCGCTTCAGACCCATAAAGGTGCTTTCAATGAGGAGATGAGAGCAAAGGCGTTTACTGCGGCTTTATCCTCCTTCAGCCCTGATACAGTTGTCGACAGTATCTGTCTGGAAGATGGCGAGGAGATGGAGACAGTTCTTCGAAAAATTCTTGGCAAAGCAGCCTCTTTTGGTATCTTCATCGTTAATGATCAGGCTGCTATACTCTGTAAGCTGCTTGAAAAGATGGGCGTACTTGAGAAAGCCCGGATTATCGGTTTTGATCTCTCCGTAGAGAATAGGAAACACCTGCAGAATGGAGAGATTTTCTCAATCATAGGACAAAGGCCACGAACGCAGGGACATGATGCTGTAATGGCGATGTTCAACCATTTTACGTTGTCAGCTGCCAACGGCAATCTTTCCGCCCCCGTGGATATTTATATCAAGGAAAATATCCCGGAGAGCGAACACTGGCTCTGAATATTATATTCTGAAACCTTCCTTCATTCTCTTTGCAAGAATCTTTCCGAGGGAGAGATGGACTATCGTGGTGCCAATTACGCATGCAATGATATCGGAAATCGGTTCTGAGAAGAATGCGGAAGATGCTCCAAAAATCATTGGCAGGATGAGGGATGCAAGGAAAAACGTTATTTTCCTTGTCAGTGACAGTGGCAGTGATATCTTGATCTGTCCTAAAGCCGTCATCATATCGACATTGACGTACTGGAATGACAATGGAATGATCATGCACTCGAATATGAGCATGTAGCGTGCAGAGAGTTCGAGTATCTGAGGATCGGAAGAGAAGAGCGTTGCAAACAGCTCTGATCCGAAAATTGTGAAGATGAACATCACGACTGTGTATCCTGTGATGAGAATCTGCAGATTTCTTATGCTCCCTTTTACCCTGTCTCCGAGCCCTGCTCCGAAATTATAGCTGACAAGGCCCTGGCATCCTGCCGTCATTCCTCCCATCGGGTAGGTTACGAGAATATGATAGCTCTGGACAATCGTTGAACAGGTGATGAGTATATCTCCCCATCCTGGACCACCGTATTTCTGAAGCATTGCATTCAGTACGACAAGCAGAAGGCTGTCTGTGGATATTATGATGAAAGAAGAAAGCCCGAATTTGATGATCTTCCCGACCTGACTGCCCATGAAGCCTTTGAAGTTCAGTCTGATCGTCGTGTTTCTGCTACGTAGTGCGAAAATGGAAATGAGCATTGACACAAACTGGGAGATGACTGTGGCAATGGCAGCACCCTTTACACCCATGTCAAAGAGGAAAATGAAGACAGGGTCGAGGATGATATTCATTAGTGCACCGGCAAGTACGGATATCATGCCTTTCTTTGACATGCCCTGGTTGATGACGAAACTGTTAAGCCCTGTGGATAAAAGCGCAAATGGCGTGCCGAGTACATACCAGCCAAGATATTCAGAGGCAAAAGGAAGTGTCACATCCGATGCTCCGAATGTCAGGAGAATCGGATCCCTGAAAAAGAAGAATATCGGAGTGAGAATAACCGAGGCGATAAGCAGCAGATAGAATCCGGTAGTAAGAATTCTTTCCGCAATATCGTGGTCTCCATGGCCTTCTCTCATTGCCATGATGGGAGCTCCGCCCATGCCTATGAGAGTGGCAAAAGAGGAGAGGAAGGTCGCAATCGGAGATGCAACACCTACTCCTGCAAGTGCAATGTCCCCATATCCTGCGATATGGCCGATATACATCCTGTCCACGATTGCATACAGCACATTGACAGCCTGGCCAAGTGCTGTCGGCAGAGCAAGACTCAGTACCAGAAACCAGAGTCCGTCCTTGCCCAGATCATACTTCCTGTTTTTCCACATGCGGATGAGTATATATTTACTCTCATCTTTGTTCCATTGGGAAAAACATTAAAGCAAACAGGAGAGGACGGGTAATTCAGAAAGTCTGCGCTTCTGTTTCTGTACTGCGGGGTATCCGTATCCGGAGTTATGGATAGCTTATAGCTATGGAGAAAGCCACCAGTGCAAGGTGGCTTGATGTGACTGGCTTTCTGAGTCAGAATTTTTACTGAGGAAATCCAAAGTCTCAGTTTGTTTCGAAAACTGCGGAAAGACTAAGCTCTTAAGTATCAGCAAAGGGTGAAAATCTTACAGTCCTGCAATTTCCCTCAGCTGGTTTTTTGCATTTGTGAGTGTTGCCTGATATTGTGCTTCGAGTTTCTCGAGATTCTTTCTTGCAGCTTCCATGAACTCCTTGTCGCTTTCAAATGAGAGCTTAACTTCAGTCCCATATTGTCTTGAGAGTTTTTCAGATTTCTCATCAAGTATTGGCTGGTACTGCGCTTTCATCTTTTCAAAGAGGTCTTTTCTGTGAAGCGGATACTGCTTCAGAAATCCCTCAAGTTCGTTTGCAAGTCCAATTGCCTGGGCATTGTTGTCTGTTGCTATTTCTATAAGTTTCACAGCTTTCCTAAGCCTTGAATCATCCTCATCCTCTGTCTGTGGCAGTGAGAGATTCGCTTCTGCTGTTATGATCAGGGCTTCTTTTACAGCCTTGCTGTCGAGAGCTGAAAGTCCGTCCCTGAGTTCTTTTTCATCAATCGGCTCATCATCTGCGATGAATCTTCCTGCAAGACGGCGGGCTGTATCGACATCTGTCTTGTATTTCAGTTTATTCTTATCCATCTGGATGCTCTCTGTACGTTCGAGAGCTATTTCCCATGCGCTTTTTATTTTTCCCATGCCCTGAATATAACGAAACTGATGAAGGCCGGCTATATGCAGTGGACGGAGAATCCCTATTTATGTAGGCTACATGCTATGGACAGCGGTATCGTCTATGCTTTTGATATCTTCGGTACAGCCATCTTTGCGATAACAGGGGCTGTTAAAGGCGTCAGGAACAGGCTTGATTTCCTTGGTGTCATCGTTTTTGCTATCACGGTAGGATGCGGAGGAGGAATGCTCCGGGATGCGCTTCTTGGTATTTTCCCGGTTGCGGTCTTCTGTGATAACGCATATGTTCTCGTCTGCATTGCCATGGGTATTCTCGTATTCCTCTTAAGTCCCAGAGCCGTAGGACGCTGGGCACTCATACAGTATCTCGATGCAATCGGACTTGGTGTTTTCACGGCTATCGGATGCGTGAAGGCTCAGGCATTGGGGCTGGGAGCCATCGGAGTAATGACAAGCGGAGTATTCGGTGCTGTCGGAGGAGGTGTTCTCCGCGATGTTTTCTGCCATGAGATACCAATGGTCCTGACTTCGGATTTCTATGCATCTGCCTCCATTCTTGGAGGACTTCTATTTGTCGTGCTTATTGCCTGTGGTGTTTCTGGAGACATCCTCATGTATTCAACGGCACTTTTCACTACTGTGCTGAGAATGCTTGGTTATCATTTCAAGTGGAGACTTCCTGTTGCAAGAATGGTAGGAGAGGAGAAACGTGACAGATAAGCTTTATTACATAGATGGATATCTCAGGGAAACTGAAGCGACGGTTGTTTCCGTCACTGAGAAAGGAATCATCCTCAACCGCACTGTTTTCTATCCGGAAGGAGGAGGCCAGCCTGGAGATAGAGGCTGGTTTGGTACTTTTCATATCATTGATACCCAGAAGGATGAGGATGGCAATCCTCTGCACATCATAAAAGGAGATAAGCCTTCTGTTGGTGAAAAAGCAGTTCTCCGCCTTGATTGGGATCATCGTTTTTTCTATATGAAGGAACACAGTGCTCAGCATCTCGTCTCAGCACTTCTTTTCTCAAAGCATGGAATAGGTACTGTTGCTGTCCATCAGGGAGAGGACTTTTTCACAGTCGAGACCGATAAGGACGATATTCCGGAAGAGGTCCTCTTATGCACAGAAGATGAGGCAAATGAGGCAATCAGAGAAAATCATGGCATAGAGCAGAGAGAGATGAGCCATGAAGAAGCTGAGGCTCTGGGTATGAGGCGCTCCATCAAAATGGAAGGCAATGTGAAAGTTGTATTCATCAAGGATCTGGATGCCGTTGCCTGTGGTGGCGTGCATCTCCATTCGACAGGCGAGATTGGTGAGCTTCAGTACTATGGATCTGAAAGAATCAGAGGCCATGTCCGTACTATGTGGAAATGCTCAGATCTTTCAGTTGCATACAGAAGGGAAAACAGGGCAATCGTGAATGCCGCATGTTCGTGTCTTTCCTCTGAGCCTGTTTCAGTATTATCTTCCATTGAAAGAATTCTTGATGAGAATTCATTATTGAAAAGAAAACTCAAGAATGCGGAAGAGAAGATTGCAGGGCTGGAACTTGAGGCACATAAGGGCACGGCTGGTGCCGTTGTATTCGGGACATCTGTTCCTGTCTCTTCTTTTGAAGATGTTCTCTCATCTCTTGGTGAGCGTAATGCCTTCATTATTGACGCAGATGGGCGTTTCATGTTTCATGGAACAGGGGATTTGTTTAATGACCTGAAAACAGGGCTTGCTGCTTATTCGCTTCGTGGCGGTGGGCGTGAATGGTTTTACCGCGGTTCTGTAAAAGGTCCTGTCAATTCGGTGCTGGAGGAGGCACAGAGACTTTTAAATGGCTGAAGCAGAGAAAGTGGGATCTGAGGATGACAAGGATTTGCAGGAGCACAGCGATGTGCATCTGAACTGGAAAAAGATTGCTCTTATCGGGACAATTCCGATTCTTCTGATCTTTCTTGGTTTCTTCATTGTCCTGAAGTTCATTGGAGGAGAGAATTACTCGCTTGCAGTTGACTGGTTCAATGAGAAATTCGGGCTTACAGGAATCTTCCTGTATGTCTATGTGGTTGATACCCTGATTCTTCCTCTCTCTCCGGATTTTGTATTCCCGATTGTGGCATCAATGAATCCTCTGGTAGCTATTTCCGTAATAGGAACTGCGTCGGCTCTGGGAGGAATCACATCGTATGCAATCGGTCTTCTTCTGCATAAGATTCCCTTGATAAAAAGATATACAGACAAAGCTGCGGTGAAGTGGGGTGCTTATATACGCAAGTACGGCACGTTTTTTGTTATTATCGCAGGCCTTTTCCCCCTGCCGTTTTCCACAATCTGTGTTCTGGCAGGGGCATTGAAGATGGATGGAAGAAAAGTTATACCAGCAACGCTGATCAGATATATCAGAGCAACGCTCTACTTCTTCCTCTTCCGTGCTGGCCTTTTGATTATCTGATAGCTTCCTTTGCTCTTTGTATCACTATTTCAGTTCTCTTCTCGGCATCCCCTGTGTAATCATGGGCATCCAGAAGAGTCTCTATCTCATCCTCTTTGAGATATGTCCTGATTCTCTCGTTTCTCTTGAGATTTTCCTTAAGCGGGTTGCCCCTTCCTTCCTGTACCGATGTCCATGCAGAGAGCGATTCTTCTCTGATTACTTCGTGCATTTCCTGCCTGTCGGCACCACGCCTTCCGAGTTCCATCAAGAGGCGTTCTGTAGATGCAAATATACCGTAATCAGCCATCAGACGATTTGTGGCTGTGCTATGGATGTTCATGCCTTTGACGATTTTTGTTTCCGTCATCAGCATCTCATCGGTGGCGATGAAGGCCTCTGGAATGAAAATTCTTCTGTTTGCACTATCATCCAGTGTACGTTCAAGAATTGATGATGACGCATTCATCCATGCCGCCTGATACTGGCTCTCGACAATACGGGAGAGGGAGCAGATCTTTTCGGAGTTTATCGGATTCCTTTTGAAAGGCATGGCCGATGATCCCACCTGCATTTTCCCAAACGGCTCCGAGAACTCTCCAATAGGAGGAGATTGCAGTATTCTCAGATCGAGAGAGAAACGGTGGAGTGTGGCTGCGATGGAGGAGAGAGCTGTGATGATTCTCAGATCCTGCTTCCTCGTGTATGTCTGAGTTGCTGCATCAAAGGCAACAAGTCCCAGTTCATCCATTACCATCTTTTCAAGCTCCGCGGCCGTGACTCCTGTTCCGGAAAGAAGGACGGAGTAGCTTGCTGCAGTGCCTACCGCACCCTTCATGCCCTTTCCTTTGATAGAGTCGAGGACTCTCTTTGCATCTTCCCTGTCATCAATGAGGTCCTGGAGTGTCTGCGAGAGTCTGTACCCAATCGTCGTGATTTCTGCAGGCTGGATATGAGTAAAGGCCATTGTCGGCACTGCTTTGTACTCCTCGGCTTTTTCAAGGAGTGCCTCAATGAGTGTATCGAGACGGCTGATGGTAAGATTCATGGCTTCTTTGAAGCGTATGGCATCTGCATTATCCAGCGCATCCATGCTTGTTGCGCCGAGATGGATGATGCCTCCAGCCTTGGGGCATTCTTCTGCATATGTCCTGATTTCTGCCATCAGGTCATGATGAATTGTATTCTCAATCTCTGTAGCGCGCTCTATGTTGATATCATCCTTATGCGCTTCCAGTTCTTCAACCTGCTCCTTGCTGACAAGTCCTGCTTTTGATTCTGCTCTTGCAAGAGCTATCCAGACTCGTCTCAAAAGCTTTCTCTTGTGCTCCTCGGAAAAGATATGTTTCATGTCTTCCGAACCGTAGCGCCATGTAAGCGGACTGATATATGTGCTGTGTTTGTATTCCATACAGCAAGAGATTATAGCAAAGAAAAAGGAGGAACGCATCGTTTCATTCCTCCTGTATCATTACGGCCTGTTTCCATTGGAGGCCTTTTGTATTCTGTCTTGATGATATCCACCAAAGAGGAGAGCATCATCAAGAGCATGTTAATTCTTGTTTATTTCTCGCGGATTATAAGCTGGTCACGCTCTGGTCCTACAGAGATATAGGTGATATGAGTGTTCATCATCTTCTCAAGAGCAAGTATGTATTTTCTTGCATTCTCCGGGAGCTCGTCCCATTTGCGGCAGCCTGTTGTGTCCGTCATCCAGCCATCGAAGGTCTCGTAAATCGGCTTTGCCTTTTCCTGAAGCCTTGTCTCCGGCAGATAGCTGTAGTATTCGCCATCAATCATGTAGCCAGTGCAGACTTTGATTTTCTCAAATGTGTCGAGGACGTCGAGCTTTGTGAGGGCGATGTCTGTGACTCCATTCATGTAGCATGCGAAATCAGCAGCAACGGCATCAAACCATCCGCATCTTCTTGGGCGTCCTGTTGTTACACCATATTCATGACCGATGTTCCTCAGTTTCTCTCCGTCTTCATCAAAGAGCTCTGTCATATATGGACCACCACCGACTGATGTTGAGTAGGCCTTCGCGACACCGACGACTTTTGAGATGCAGCGAGGAGGAATTCCTGCTCCGTTGCAACCTCCGGAAACTGTCGGGTTTGATGATGTTGTATACGGATAGATTCCCCAGTCATTGTCGCGCATGATTCCAAGCTGTCCTTCGAGGAGAATCTTCTTTCCGCTTTCGACAGCATCCCTGATAACAGGAGCAGCGTCGATGATATGATTACCGAATTCTTCTCTCCATGCAGCACACTTTTCAAGCATCGCCTCAAGCGTTACTGTTTCCAGTCCATAGTATTCAAGGTCTCTGTTCTTCTTTGGCAGTATGAGAGCAAGTCTTTCCTTCAGTCTTTCCTCATCCATGATGTCTGCGGCCCTGATACCCATTCTGGCAGCTTTATCTGAATAGCATGGTCCGATTCCGCGTTTTGTCGTTCCGATTTTCTCTTTTTCGCTGCGCTTTCCTTCCTCCGCACCATCGAGTGCCATGTGGTATGGCATGATGATATGTGCCCTTTCATCGATGAATACATTGTCGATTTCAAGACCAGCTGTCTTCCTGATATCCTCAAGCTCTTCGTGCATTCTGTCGAAATTGACAACAGTACCGGCTCCGACAATATTCATTGTGTCCGGGTTGAAGATGCCGCTAGGGAGGATATGAAGACCGAATTTTCCATACTCGTTGATGACCGTGTGTCCAGCGTTGTCTCCTCCCTGGAAACGGATGACAAGCTCTGCATCGGAAGCGAGGTAATCAACGACGCGCCCCTTTCCTTCATCTCCCCACTGTACACCAACGACAGCATTTACATTATATGATTCCATTTAATAAATCCTCCTTTCCCTGTTTCTTGAGTTCTGCGAACATCTCCTTCTCTTTCTCTGTCTGGTCATCGATATCCTCAGCATCCCATGGATATTTTATCCACAGATCCTCAATCTCGAGAGCAGGGTAGTACCTTTTAATCTCTGGTGGGAATTCCACATCTTTCTTCTTCAGTTTGTTGTGCAATACGAGTACCGCAATCTCCTTTGGCTCATATGAGAGGAGTTCTCCAACGCAGTAGCCAAGGGTTGCACGCGTATCATCGACTTCGTCAATCAGGAGGACATTCTTGCCCCTGAGCTGTGACTGGACTTCATCAATCCACTGTATTTTTGTTGGATGTTCGCGATGCTTATGATCCATTCCATAATAGGAAATTCCAACGGCATATATAGGACGATTGATGAATGTTTTGATGATTCTTGCAGGAATGAATCCGCCGGAACCGATGGCAACAATCACATCGGGATCGAATGCTGAATCCTCAATTCTTTTTGCAAGCTTCTTGATGAGCTTGTGGACAGTGTTATAGCTAACATAGAATTTATCAATCATTTCAATTCTCCGGTATCATTTCTGCAATGAATGGAAGCGTGCGGTGGCGCTCCTTATAATCAAGACCGTAGCCAACAACCCATACATCAGGGATTTCAAAGCCGCGGAAGCGGATATCAACAGGAACAACATGGCGCGCAGGTTTATCAAGGAAGACTGCTGTCTCCACGGACTGGGTACCACGTGCGGCAAAGGCTTTTGTGAGATAGGAGAGAGTGGATCCGCTGTCGAGAATATCCTCGACAATCAGAACATGATGCCCTGCAAGGTTTTCTCTCGTATCCATAAGAAGCCTGACTTCTCCTCTCTTGTCTCCTTTGTTTCCATATGAGGAAATAGCGATAAAGTCCACGATGTGTGGAATCGTAAGGTGCCGAGAGAGGTCTGCCATGAATATAAAAGACCCCTTCAGTACTCCAACGAGTATCAGGGGTTCTTTGATATCCTGGTATGCTTTGTTGATTTCATCAGCAAGTTCTGACACACGGTGACGGATTGTCTCCTCGTCGATGAGTACGCGCCTGAGATCGGCTGGTAGCGACGGTTTTGATTCTGTCATTTCAAGCTCCAGATTTTTAATGGGATGAAATCAGTTTATCTGTGAATAGCATTTTTGAGAAGATGCACATGAAATATCCGCATGCTATAATATTTTGCATGGGAGGAATGTAAAATGCAGAAAGTGGGTTTTGACCAGCTGGAACTTAATCCTTTTACCGTGATAGGCAATGAAAACTTCCTGCTTACAGCAGGCAGTGCATCGGACTGGAATACAATGACTGCAGGCTGGGGTGCACTTGGCTATCTCTGGAATGAACCGTCGGCGTTTGTCTTTGTCAGAAAAGAACGCTATACACTGCAGGTGATGGAAAGATCCTCTATTTTCACGCTTTCATTCTTCCCTCCGGAAAAGAAAAGCGTCCTTGACTTCTGTGGTTCTGTTTCCGGCCGCGATACCGATAAGGTTTCCGGGGCGGGAATAACTCCATTGGAAATTGATGGAGGTGTGGCTTTCGATGAGGCAAATCTCATCATGACATGCCAGAAAGTCTCTGAAATCGTACTTGATGACAAGACCTTGATTGACGATGGAATAAAGAGCCTTTATCCTCAGGAGGACTGGCACAGAATGTTCATAGGACGGATTCTGGGCGTATATATCAACTGAGCCGGAGGCTGCTTTAATGGACGACCATATATCCCTTCTTTCATCCATGCTTCGTTCAAGATATTTTGAAGAAGCATTGGAACAGCTTGCTTCGAAAGGCCTGATTTATGGTACCTATCATCTTTCAATAGGACAGGAGGCAGTCTCTTCCGGGCTTGTATCTGCTCTTCATGATGGTGACTGGATAGTCCCCACTCATCGTTGCCATGGCTATAATGTTGCAAGAGGCTCAAGTCTTTTCTCAATGTTTTCGGAGATTCTTGGTTCACGCCATGGACTTTGCAAAGGACTTGGCGGTTCGATGCATATGACGGATACAGAAAATTGCAATCTGGGATCTTCTGCTGTGGTCGGTTCCGGAATCGGACTTGCCGGAGGTGTTGCGTTTGCCCTCCAGAAACTTAAGAAAGAGAATATCGCAGTCGCAATCTTCGGAGATGGAGCATCTTCAAGAGGAATCTTATATGAAGTCATGAATGCTGCTTCAATCTGGCATCTTCCGATACTCTTTCTTCTTGAAAACAATCATTATGGTATGTCTGCCTCAGCTGACAGCATGATAGCCGCTGACGGTATATACAAAAGAGCGGAAGGTTTTCTCATTCCATCCAGAAAGATAGATGGAAATGATGTGCTTTCTGTAGAAGAGGCTGTGAGAGAAGCCCGTTACCATATTCTTTCCAGACACACTCCTTATTTCATAGAAGCGGAAACCTATAGATTCTGCGGACACAGCCGTTCGGATAAGCTGGTTTACAGAAGCAGGGAAGAAGAGGAAAAGTGGAAGAAAAAGGATCCTGTGACTCTTTTCTCAGACTTCCTGCTGCTCTCTTCTCTTGCGACAGAGGATGAACTGGAAAAGCTCAAGAATGATATCAAAAAGGAAGTTGAGGAAGCGCTGAATAAAGCTCTTTTGGTGAAGGATGAGAAACTCACGCTTCGCGAGATGGAAAAGCTTGTTTATGCACCTCATCCGGAATCTGTTTCTGAAAATGGCAAGACACATAGAGGAACATATAGAACAGCTATCAGGGAGGCTCTTGATGAGATTCTTGCCTCTGACAGCAAAGCGTATCTGATGGGAGAGGATATAGGAGTCTATGGAGGATGCTTTGGCGTCACCGGAGAACTTTGCAGGAAGTATCCTGAAAGAATTATAGAGACTCCTGTTTCTGAAGAGGGTTTTTCCTCAATGGCGACAGGGGCAGCAATGCTGTCACTGCACCCGATTGTAGAAGTGATGTATGGTGATTTCTCCACACTGGTATCAGATGCCTTGATAAATCATGCTGCAAAAGCGCATTTCATGTCCGGCGGGCAGCTTTCATGTCCGCTTGTACTCCGTGCTCCAATCGGAGGAATGACAGGTCATGGGCCCCAGCATACCCAGTGTCTTGAGACAATGTTCCTCGGAATTCCTGGGTTGAAGGTAGTAGCTCCTTCTGATGCATATTCTGCGAAAGCTCTTCTGAAAGCTGCCGCCAGAGATGGAAATCCCGTATTGTTCTTTGAGCATAAGGCGCTTTATGGAGAAGAAGGGGAGATTGGGGATGAACGAACTTACCTTCCTCTGGGTAAGGCCATTGTCCATGGTTCAGGACATGACCTTCTGGTAATAGGTTATTCCAGGCCATTTGCACTGGCTCTTAAGGCACTTTCCCATCTTTCAGAAAGGATAACTTTTCTGGACCTGGCAACACTTCAGCCTCTTGATAAAGAAACCATTCTCAATGAGTTTTCCAGAATCGGGAAGGCTTTGATAGTACAGGACACGCCTCTTGGAGGAAGTGTTGCTGAAAGTGTCCTTTCCATTCTTTCTTTGTCCGATGTGTACAAACCAGGTTCTGTAAGTATTCTCCCGTCCATGCCTCTGCCTCTTCCTTGCCCAAGGGAGCTTGAAGAACTTGTGCTCACAGGAGCGGAAGAAATAAGAGATGCTGCAGAGCACCTCCTCTCCCTTTGATTTTCCTCTGATAATCAATATAATCGTTCTGTATTTCCGAAGGAGCAGAGATTATGGATATCGATGTGAAGAACCTGCATCCGCTGGAAGTGAAGCTTCTCAGGTATGTGAATGCCGGAGAGGATATCACGGAAGAGAAAATCATCAGCGGTCTGGGATATAAGGTAGGCCAGTGCAATCAGGCCTTCTCCTGGCTTACTACAAAAGGATGTCTTGAGGAAGTTTCCAGGACAAAGAAGACAGTCTATGAATTGACAGAGACTGGACGTTCAATGGGCGCAGAGGGCGTTCCTGCTGAGCGTATCTATGCATTTCTTAAGGAAAAAGGCGCCTTTACAATGCCTGAGATTGCAGAAGCTCTCAGTCTTGAAAAAAGCGATGTCGGTTCTGCATTTGGTCTTCTTTCTTCAAAAGGTGCACTCCGCCTCAATGATGAGAGAAAGGCAGAGGTTGCAGGAGAGCTTCCTGAAGAGATAAAGATGCAGCATGCGATTCTAGAGAAGGCAGCTGTCGATGGAAGTCTCGATGAGAGTACACTCTCAGAGGCCGAAAGAAAGGCGATAGCTCCGCTTGCAAAGAAAAGAGGTGCATCTTCTTCTCCTTTCCGTATTCAGGAACGCGATGTTGTCGTTTACAGGCTTACAGCAGCTGGTGAAGATGTAAAGGATGCTGTCATAAAGGCAAATATCACAGGAGAGGAGTTCGGAGTTCTTACACCGCAGATGATTCAGAGCGGTGCATGGAAGAACGGCTCATTCCGTCCTTATGGAATAAATGCTCCGACTTCCCGTCTCATTCCGGGCAGAAGAAATGCTTACTCGGAGTATCTGCAGTGGGTGAAGGATAAGCTCATCTCCCTTGGCTTTGAGGAATTCGACGGACCTCTTGTAGAGAATGAATTCTGGAATGGCGATGCGCTTTTCATGCCTCAGTTCCATTCTGCTCGTGATATCCACGATGTCTATTATGTAAAGGATCCTGTACATGCGAAGGAGATTGAAGAACCGTGGCTCAGCCAGGTAGCCGCAACACATGAAAATGGCTGGAAAACCGGATCAAGAGGCTGGGGCTATACCTTCGATCATGAGTTCACAAGACGTCAGGTTCTCAGAAGCCAGGGTACGGTTCTCTCTGCTCATCAGCTTACAAAAGCACATATCCCTGGAAAATACTTCGGTGTTGTCCGTTGTTTCAGATATGATCAGGTGGATGCTACCCATGGTGCTGATTTCTATCAGACAGAAGGTATTGTTATTGGAAAGGATGTGAATCTCAGAAATCTTCTCGGATTGCTGAAGATGTTTGCGGAAGAGATTGCAGGAGCAGAGGAAGTGAAATATGTTCCTGGTTATTTCCCATTCACTGAGCCTTCAATCGAAGTCCATATCAAGCATCCTGTGCTTGGCTGGTTTGAGCTTGGAGGGTCTGGTATTTTCCGTCCTGAGGTTACAGAGCCGCTTGGAATAAAGGAGCCGGTTCTCGCATGGGGACTCGGTATCGACAGAATGGCACTTATGCACCTCGGCCTTAACGATTTGAGGGAGCTTTTCACTCCGGATATTGAGAGTGTAAGGACAAGGAGGGGAAACTAATGCCTAAGATTGAAGTACCTGAGAATATTTTCTATGAACTTCTGGGAAAGAGAATGAGCGATGATGAGCTTGTCGATATCTTCCCTGTAGCAAAAGCAGAACTTGATGGACATGATACGGATAACCACGTCATCAAAATCGAGCTCAATGATACAAACCGTCCTGATCTTTGGTCTGCAGCCGGTGTTGCCCGTGCTCTGAAGTGCTATGAAACAGGAAAGATTCCTTCCTATGAATTCTTCTCTTCTGCAGAGTGCGAGAAGAATTCAGAAGGCCGCATGATTGTAAACGACGAGAGTGTGGTCGGTATCCGCGATTACTCAATCGGCTTCGCTGCCCGTGGAAAGGTCGTGGACAATGAACTTCTTGTGAACCTTATCCAGAGCCAGGAAAAGCTCTGCACGAATTTCGGCAGGAAGAGAAAGACCATTGCTATGGGAATCTACCGCTCGGAACTCATCAAGTATCCAGTGCATTATGCGGCAGTTGATCCGGATAAGACAAAGTTTGTTCCGCTTGGAATGGATGAAGAGCTTTCTTTAAGGGAAATCTGTGAAAAGCATCCAAAGGGAAAGGAGTATGGTCATATTGTCTCATCATTCTCACGTTTCCCATATCTTTACGATGACAACGGCGATACGCTTTCCTTCCCTCCTGTAATCAACAGTGCAAGAATTGGCGCTGTCGAAATCGGGGACTCAGATTTCTTTATTGAGGTTTCTGGCCCAATCCTTGATGATCTTCTGCTTGCTGTTTCCATTCTCTCTTGTGATATGGCGGATATGGGATTCGAGATCCTTCCTGTAAAGGTGCGTTTTGCAAAGGATACACCATATGGAAGGGAAATCACTGTACCATATCGCTTCCAGAAGCCAATGACAGCTTCGCTTGAGCTTGTTCATCATAAACTTGGAGAGGTTCTTTCTGAGAAAGAATGCGTGGAAGCAATGCAGAGAATGGGTGTCAAGGCAACGGTGAATGATGGCGTGATTACTGTCCAGGTTCCTGAATACCGCAATGACTTCCTTCATGGAGTTGATATCGTAGAGGATGTCATGATCGGCCATGGCCTTGCTTCTTTCGAGCCTGTGATGCCGAAGGATTTCACAATCGGACGTCTTTCTCCTGTTGAGGAGTTCTCAAGAAAGGTAAAAGGCATTCTTGTCGGTCTTGGTTTCCAGGAGATGATGTATAACTACCTTGGCTCAAAGCGTGAATATATCGATAACATGCATGTCTCCGGTGATAATGCAGTTTTCATTGCCAATCCGATGAGCGAGAACTACGAGGTTATCAGGCCATCGATTCTTCCATGTCTTCTGGAAAGTGAGTCTGTTTCAGGACATGCTGTATATCCGCATAGCATCTTTGAGATTGGAAAAATCACCGTCAAAGATGATTCGGACAACAGTGGAACGAGGACTATCGACAGTTTCGGATTCTTCTCTTCAGATGTTGCAATCGGATACAACGATGCGGCTTCTTATATCAATACGCTTATGTATTTCCTGAGAAAGGAGTATACGCTGAAGGAAGTTGATGGCGATCCGAGATTCATCCCTGGCCGTGCTGCCCAGATAATCTATAAAGGTGAGAGTGTGGGTATCTTCGGCGAGACACATCCGCAGGTGCTTGAATCCTGGGGCTGTTCGATGCCATCAATCATGGCTGAAATTGATCTCAATAAGCTAATGAAATAAAAAATGCCTCGTTTGAGGCATTTGGTAAAATCGCCCTGACTCATATGAGAAAGGGCGTTTTTAATTCACAGTCCAAGCATTCTCTTGAGTGCGGCTTCGTCGCGTACTCCTACAGCTCTGTCCACAACTTCTCCATTTTTGAAAACAACGAGTGTGGGAATGGACTGAACATCAAAGTCTCCGGCAAGATCTGGATTGTCATCTACATTGCACTTGCAGATCTTTGCACCCTTGAGAGCTTCTGCAGAAGCTTCGAGAATCCTTGTCTGCATCTTGCAAGGACCGCACCATGGTGCCCAGAAATCGAGAAGGACAGGACCTTCGGCTTTCTTTACTTCTTCTTCAAAATTAGCTTTTGTTATCTCAATCATGATTTAACTCCTTATTATCTGTGATTAGAAACTAATCATGGAATCAGGAACTCGGCAAGTACTGCAAATGTTCCTGTCCTATCAGTAAGGCCCATGACAGGGTAGCTTATTGCGCTGACGGGAATCAGTGCTTCTGTATAAAGAAAGTCCAGCCTTTCGTATACTGCACCATTTTTTCTTGTGATTCCGCCATCTGTTTCGGCACTGAAATGTGTCGCTCTGTAAGCATCCAGCCATCCATTTTCTTCAAGGTATGTGGACACAGGGAACTCCATTGAGGTCCTGTATCTGAATGGAGTGAAATCTATCCAGTCCTCTCCCGATGGGGATGAGGAGGAGAGTGAGAGTATTTTCTCCTTATCCGTCATTGTCTCCGCAATTTTCTGCACCTCTGTTTTTTCTGTATCATCTCCAGAGGCAGCAAGTGCCCATGCTTCAGCCTCTTCTGCTGTTGCTGGCAGATTGTTCTGGAATGATAGGGGTGCGATTTCCACATCCTTTGTCGATGTTATGAAAAATATTGCGGTATTCTCATTTGCTGTTTTGAGAAGTGGTCGATGGAGGATTGTTCCACCTGTAAGGGTTACAGCATCCCAGCCGGATGTTTTCGCACCTGTTATCTGATTTTCGAGAGAGCCTGTGAGAATAACAAAATCTGGAGAGACATCAGCATTCGCTCCCAGAATCCGGCGAGCATCATCTTGGCTCATTGAATCGTAACCAAGCGGGAGCAGTAGTACCTTGACTGTATTGATGCCATCCACTTCGGTGCTGTTTGTATTGAGCGGAGTATAGATATGGGGGAAGGTGAGTTCTGCAAGATTTTCAGGATACTCATTCACATCCGCCTTTCTCTTCATTGCTGCTCTATGCTCTGCTTCTTTCCTTGCATTCTCTATCGCTTCTGCTGATTTGTTCTTGTTTTCTTCTACGATTGCGGCATATCTGGTTTCAGGCAGTCCCGTGACCTCGGGTACCCTGATCCTGCCGTAACCATATTCTGCTGTATATACTGCACAAGATGATAAAACCAGCGCGATGGCTGCAAAGAAAAGAAAGCGCCTCATATCTTCAGCAGTTCTCCATATTTTCCCATCTCGCCATCTGCATACTTTTCCTTGTTGAATACAGGTGTTTTTCCATCTCCGGAGAATCTCGGTATAACATGAATATGAAGGTGCGGAACCTCCTGTCCGGAAGCTGGGCTGTTGTTGATCATGATGTTTGTGCCCTCAGCTCCAAGAACTTCCCTCTGTTTCCTGTCAATTTTCCTTGCCACTTCCATCATATGGGAAAGCGTCTCCATCGGTACATCTGTGAATGTCGGATAGCACTTTCTTGATATTACAAGAGCATGTCCTTTTGAGACTGGGTTGATATCCAGGATAACAATACAGCTTTCGTCTTCATAAAGACGTGTTGACGGTATTTCGCCATTGATAATCATTTCAAATACAGTTGCCATGGCAGAATACTATCATCTGAAACGCTTTTTGTCGCCATCTTAGGTAAAATGAAGTGGCTTTTCCTTTTGTGACAATGGAATACAAACAATTTCTGATTCTCTGCATATTGCACAAGACGATGAAAATCAATATTATGCCAATCTGGTGGCTTTCGGCCGCTGCTGTAAATTTGAATTTTTTTACTGAGAGGTTATTTTATATGGCACATGACTTACTGGGCATGAGGAATATCGGAATCAGTGCTCATATCGATTCTGGAAAGACGACACTCTCCGAACGTATCCTCTATTTCTGCAATAAGATTCATGCAATCCATGAAGTCCGCGGAAAGGATGGCGTTGGTGCTACCATGGATTCAATGGAGCTCGAAAGAGAGAGAGGCATCACAATTGCTTCCGCAGCTACCAACGTAGAATGGCAAGGTCATGAAATCAACATCATCGATACTCCGGGTCACGTTGACTTCACTATTGAGGTTGAGAGATCCCTTCGTGTTCTTGATGGCGCTATTCTTGTTCTCTGCTCAGTCGGTGGTGTACAGTCTCAGTCCATTACAGTTGACCGCCAGATGAAGAGATACCATGTTCCCCGTATCGCATTTGTCAATAAGTGCGATAGAACAGGTGCAAATCCTTACAGGGTCAAGGACCAGCTTGTAGAGAAGCTTGGCCTCAATGCTGTCCTCATGCAGATTCCTATCGGACTTGAAGACAGACTTCAGGGTGTTGTCGACCTTGTTGAGATGAAGGCTTACTATTTTGATGCCGGAGCTGATGGGCTTCAGGAAAGAATCGAGGAGATTCCTGAGGAGCTTATGGCAGAGGCTCAGGCAAAGAGAGAGGAGCTTCTTGATGCAGCTTCTATGTTCTCTGATGAGCTTATGGAAGCTATCCTTGAAGATAGCGTGACGCCGGAGATGATCAGAGCAGCTGTAAGAAAGGGAACTATCAGTCTTCAGCTTTGCCCTGTTTTCATGGGTTCTGCTTATAAGAACAAGGGTATCCAGCCACTCCTTAATGGTGTTATTGACTATCTTCCAAATCCAACAGAGGTTGAGAACGTTGCTCTTGATCTTGATAACAACGAGAAGGAAGTTGTTCTCAAGTCTGACGAGAACGCAAAGCCTGTTATTCTTGCATTCAAGCTTGAGGATGGTCAGTTCGGACAGCTTACATACATCAGAATTTATCAGGGCAAGATAAAGAAGGGTGATACTCTTCTCAATACAAGAACAAAGAAGAAGTTCAATGTTGGAAGACTTGTAAAGATGCACGCTTCCGCAATGGAGGATATTTCCGAGGCAGGATGTGGTGAGATTGCCGCTCTCTTCGGTATCGACTGTGCTTCTGGAGATACATTCTGCGATCCATCGCTCAATTACTCCATGACAAGTATGTTCGTTCCAACCCCTGTTATCTCCCTTGCTATCAAGCCAGTGGACAAGAAGGCTGCTGACAACATGGCAAAGGCTCTTAACCGCTTCACAAAAGAGGACCCGACATTCCAGACATATGTTGATCCAGAGTCAAATCAGACAATCATCAGAGGAATGGGCGAGCTTCACCTCGATGTCTATATCGAGAGAATGAAGAGAGAGTACAAGGCAGAGGTTGAGGTCGGACAGCCAGAGGTTGCTTACAGAGAGGCTATCAGCCAGAGAGCAGATTTCAACTTCACACATAAGAAGCAGACAGGTGGTTCTGGTCAGTATGCACGTGTTGCCGGTTATATTGAGCCGATTGTACAGACTGATCCGGATGAGCCAGCAAAGGATTATGAGTTCGTAAACGAGGTAAAGGGTGGTGCTATTCCTACAGAATACATCCCGTCTTGTGACAAGGGCTTCCAGTCTGCAATGAAGAAAGGTTCACAGGTTGGATTCCCTGTCATCGGTGTTCGCTGTGTCGTAAACGATGGTCAGTGGCACCCAGTTGACTCCTCCGATATGGCATTCCAGACAGCAGCTATTGGTGCTTTCAAGGAAGCTTTTGAGAAGGCAAAGCCTGTTATCCTTGAGCCTATCATGAAAGTTGAGGTTAGCGGACCTTCCGAATTCCAGGGCAACATCTTCGGTTCAATCAACCAGAGAAGAGGTATGATTGTT
Source organism: uncultured Spirochaetaceae bacterium (assembly GCA_944392975.1). GTDB lineage: Bacteria > Spirochaetota > Spirochaetia > Sphaerochaetales > Sphaerochaetaceae > Ornithospirochaeta. The sequence continues at coordinate 30,239 of CALXYN010000012.1, forward strand.
TCTTCCACAGAAGACAACAACCAGTGCCAGGTAATCGCAGAAGTTCCACTTTCAGAGATGTTCGGTTACTCCACAGTCCTCAGATCCCTTACACAGGGCAAGGCAGAGTTCACGATGGAAGTCGAGAAGTACGGACGCGTACCTCAGTCTGTTTCCGATGAGCTCAAGAAGGAGTATCAGGAAAAGAAGAAGGCTCAGGCAAAATAAGCCTGTAAAAGCACTGCTTTATGATGTAGTCCCGGTTCTGCCGGGACTATTTCATTTCAATTTGTTTTTCCTTGTATTTTTCAATCAGGAAAAAGAATTACATCCATTAAAACAGATCTCTTTGGTCATAAGCCGTCATATTCGTTCACTTTTTTGTGTTTTTCCGTTACTGGCATGTTATAATTCCTTTAACAACGGAGGTGCAGAAATGGATATCAAGGAACTTAACAGCGTAAGCCCACTTCGCGTCTTCGAGGAAGCTATCAATGGCGGTCTCGGACGCGGAAATCTCGGTGTCATAGTATCCAGACACGGAATCGGCAAGACGGCATGTCTTGTTCATCTTGCAACCGATAAGCTTTTCAAGGGAGAGAGCGTTATCCATGTATCATTCTCGGGAAATGTCGAGCATGTAATAAACTGGTATAAGGAGGTATTCAGGGAAATATCCGAAATGCAGTCTCTTGATGATGCTGCAATGGTTTATAATGCAATCCTCGCAAATCGTGTTGTCATGAACTTCTCACAGGAACAGGTTCCTGTGGAAAAAATACTGTCTTCTCTTGAGAGTCTTATCAATCAGGGCTCTTTTAAGGCAGATTGCGTACTCTTTGATGGATATAAACTCACAGTAGCTGATGAAGAAGATATCGTAAAAATCAAGGAATTTGCAAAGAAGATGAATATCGAGGTATGGTTCTCCGTATCTCCTGTGCGCCCTGATGTGGTATATGACGAGAATGGTGTACCTAATACACTTGTGAAGTATTTCGATCTGATTGATGTCCTTATAGCACTCCGCTATGATGAAAAGATCGATAAGGTTATCATGACAGTTGTACGTTCGCATCATGCCAATGTGCCGAAGCCGATGCAGGTAACCCTCGATCCGAGGACGATGCTTATTTCCAAGTAAGCCAAAAGTAGAGGCCATCCGGGAGGGTGGCCTTATTCACTAACTAACACGGCTGCCTCAGCGCTTATTGCCAGCCCTTCGCCGACAGGGCCAAGGCCTTCTGCCGTCTTTGCTTTTACGGATATCCTATCTAATGGTATTTCCATTATCCTTGACAGATTTTCACGTATGTTTTGGATATATGGCCTCAGCCTGGGCTTTTCCAGATTTACAGTTGTATCGATATTCACGATCTTGCACTGTGTCATTATGAGTACAGCTTTAAGCATTTCCTCGCTGTTCATTCCTTCTGTTTCTGCTGCATTGTCAGGAAAATGCTTCCCGATATCATCCATGGAATATGCGCCAAGAATTGCATCAATGATGGCATGAATAAGCACATCTCCATCTGAATGGGCTTTCTCTCCCTTGTCGTAGGGTATTGTTATACCTCCTATGACAAGTTTTCTTCCTTCCTCAAGACGGTGAATATCACTCCCGATTCCCACTCTCATCCCATTTGTCTCCCTGCTGCAAGAGCTCTCTCATTCGCTTTGAGGCAGCTGCGCTTTTACGACCTTCTTCCCTTGCTTTCACATATTCTGCAGCTTGCTTCTCTGCATCAGGGATGTCTGTGATATATGTTATCTTTCTGTTTTCCGCGCTTCCTCTTGATACAGTACATTCATATCCGGCAGCAATGAAAACCGCTGCATCATCATCAGCTTCAAGACCAGGGAATTTGTCATAGGCATCCAGAATTTCGTTCTTGCGGAATATCTGGGGAGTCTGCACAGTAATCAGGGACGAACGGTCAACATTCTCTGCAATCAGTCCGTCTTTGCCGAGCTTTTTCACGGCATCTGTTACTCTGAGGGCAGGAACAGCGCCTCCAGTGACAGTTGCTGCAGCAAGCGTTCTTATTATCAAGCTTTCATCGACAAAAGGTCTTGCTCCATCATGGATGGCTATGTAATCAAAAGGAACTGAGAGGTCTCTCAATTCATCAAGCGCGTTTTTTACGGACTCTTTCCTTGTCATTCCTCCGGGGATGATCAGGAAAGGAATTGATGAAATGTCTGCCAGATCCTCGAGCGCTACAATTGTCTCGTCTTCGGAACCGGAAGGGCATGTCACGATGACAGCACTCAGCCCTGGAACATTGAAAAATGGTTTTGTCGCTCTGTAAAGCACAGTATGCCCATCTATCGATAGATATTCCTTTTTGACATGTTCATTCACATTAGCTGAAAAGCGGGATGATGTACCCGCTGCCGTAATTATCACTGCAAAAGGTGGTATGCTCATTTTTCGAGTTTGGCGAAGATTTTCTTCTTCATTTCCTCCGAGGCTATTCCTAGCACGGATGAGGTCTCATCGACAAGGATGGTAAGTGCACTGTCATACAGTTTTCGCTCCTGTACAGGAAGTTCCTTGATCTTTGAGCGCCTGTACAGGGAGTTCACAACCTGTGCAACAGCCCCCAGAGTGCCTTTCTTCATCAGTTCCTGATTCACCAGCAGCCTCTGTTTCCAGTCCATCCCTCTTGTTTCCTGTTTCTCGGAGAGCGAAGAGAGAGCTTTCTTTGCTTCCGTGGCAGACGCCAGATGCCTCAGTCCGAGAGCTGAGGCGTTATCTACGGGCAATAGCACATCCATGTCGGAAGCAGAAATCTGCACCCGATAGTATTCCTTTTCCCTTCTGGTCTCTCGACCGAGAATACAACCGACGCCCTGCATTGGATATACTACAGTGTCGCCGATTCTGAATACGGATTTTTCTGTGCTATTCATACAAAGATTCTACCATGATTTCCGGATATCGCATCGGAAATCTGCATGATAATAGAAAAATATGGGTACTCATTGCTATTATTTCCATCTTTAAATCAGTGAATGCAGAGGTTATACTCAAAAACATGGCCGATATGAATAAAAGAAAAACAGGTATATTGCTTCATATAACATCGCTTCCATCGGATTATGGCATAGGAGATCTAGGAGAGAATGCCTATAAATTCGTGGATTCGCTCTCCGCTGCTTCTGTAGGACTTTGGCAGATGTTGCCAGTAGGACCTACAGGGTATGGGGATAGTCCGTATGCTGCCCGTTCTGCATTTGCAGGAAATGAGCTCCTGATTTCCCCAAGATTCCTTTATCTTGACGGTTATCTTGATCTGGACGACGTGATGGAGAAGGCTCTTCCGAAAGAACGTGTGGACTATGGTGAGGCTAGGGCTTTGAAAATGCCGATGCTCTGTCGTGCTGCAGAGACATTCCTTTTAAGCCATGGAAATGACAGAAAGGCATTTGAGGAATTCCGCAAGAGTGAAGGCTGGTGGCTTGAGGATTATGCTCTTTTCCAGGTTCTTACTGATGAATTCAATGATTCAAGATGGTTCCTTTCGTGGCCTCAGAAGCTGAAGATGCGTGACGAAGCTGCGATTGCTGAAAAAAGAGCAGAAAAAGAACATGAGATTGATATCTATGCAGTCCTGCAGTATTTCTTCTACAAGCAGTTTTCCGAACTCAAGGCTTATGCCAATGAGCATTCTGTAGAACTTGTCGGCGATATCCCAATATTCGTTGCCGGAGATTCTTCCGATGTCTGGTCTCATAGAGAACTTCTGCAGATAGATGAGAATGGAGAACAGGAAGCATCTTCCGGAGTTCCGCCAGATGCATTCTCGGCAGATGGCCAGCTTTGGGGAAATCCGCTCTACAGATGGGAAGAGCATGTCAGGACAGGGTTCAGATGGTGGATTGACCGCTTCAGGAAGAATCTGGAACTCTTTGATATCGTGCGGGTTGATCATTTCCGTGGATTCGAAGCTTGCTGGGAAGTCCCAAAAGGTGAGACAACCGCAAAGAACGGAAAGTGGGTGAAGAGCCCTGGACAAGAGCTTTTTGATGCTCTTAGAAATGAACTTGGAGAGTCGCTTCCTGTCATTGCAGAGGATCTTGGTGTTATCACTCCGGAAGTGGAAGCTCTGAGAAAGAACAATGGATTTCCGGGCATGAAGATTCTGCAGTTTGCATTTGCATTTGAAGACGGAGAGTGGCAGACGGATAACGCTTATCTTCCTCATAACATTGACAGAAACTCTGTGGCGTATACAGGAACCCATGACAATAATACTACGAAGGGTTGGTATGATGAGCTTGATGATGGCATGAAGGATTATGTACGTCGCTACTTTGAATGCGGAGACGAGGAAGTCCTATGGAAGATGATCCGTTCTCTGATAGGTTCTCCTGCGCTTTTTGCAATCTTCCCGATGCAGGATATTCTGGGACTGGGAAGTGAAGCAAGAATGAATGTCCCTTCAACCTGTGGTACATCAAACTGGTCATGGAGAATGAGGAAGGAAGATCTTGCAACACCTTCTCTTGAGGGCATAAAGTACTACTCACATCTTTATGGACGAGACAAGTGAATATAATCCTTCTTGAAGAAAATGAGCTCTTTCTCCCCACTCAGGATGAAAGAGCAAAGCATATCAGGAAAGTCCTCCACCTCGGTGTGGGGGATTCATTCCGTGCAGGTGTCATTAACGGAGAAAAGGGAACTGCAGCAATCATTACATCTGATGATGAGGGCATTGCGCTTTCCTTCGTGCCTGAAGGCGATGGATCTTTTCTCTATCCACTTACTTTGATAATCGCGCAGGTCCGTCCTATCTGCATGCGCCGTATCCTGAGGGAAACAGTCTCAATGGGAGTCAGAAAGCTCATCCTTCCTGTTTCTGATCTGGGAGAGAAGAGCTATCTTGGCTCCTCTCTCTATACAGAAGGAGAATACAGAAAAATCCTTATCGATGGAGCAATGCAGGCTGGAATGACTGGAGTGAGTGAAGTCGTCATCACAGAATCCCTAGAAGAGGCAATGAACAATGCCGAAGGAGATGTGAAGATCCTTCTGGATAACAGGGAAGGTGCTCTTTCCCTCTCTTCTGCAGATCTTGCCGGAAAGAGTGTTGTCCTTGCCATAGGACCTGAGCGAGGCTGGTCAAAGCGGGAAGCTGGCTTATTCATGAAATGCGGTTATTCACCGATGCTCCTTGGAAGCCGTATCCTCAGAACGGAGACTGCAGCTGTGGGTGGAACGCTACTTGCACTTTCCCGCATGGGTTATGTATAAGAATACCTATAGGAGTTTGCTATGCATTGTATTGTACCGGAAGCAGAGGAAATCCTCGACAAAGAATATCCTGTCCTTGACCATGGGTTTGTGCGCCTTGTTGACTACCTTGGCTCTGATCAGAGAATCGTGCAGAGTGCCAGAGTCAGTTATGGTGAAGGTACAAAAACATATAGACAAGATAAGGGCCTCATAAACTATCTTCTGAGGAATGACCATACCTCGCCATTTGAGCAGGTTGTTTTCACGTTCCATGTGAAGATGCCGATTTTCGTTGCCAGACAGTGGACACGTCACCGGACAGCAAGAATGAACGAAATTTCAGGCAGATACTCCGTCATGAAGGATGAAGTGTATGTGCCGGCGCCGGAGTGTATTGCCCTCCAGAGTGATGACAATAAGCAGGGCAGGGCAGCCGAGCCTGTTTCCAGTGAGACTGCAGAAGAAGTGAGAGCTTTGATGAGGGAGGATGGCGAGAGAGCTTTCGCAAATTACCACAAGATGCTTGATATGGGAATTGCAAGGGAAATCTCGAGAATCGATCTTCCTCTTTCCATGTATACGGAATTCTACTGGGAAATTGATCTTCATAATCTTTTCCACTTCCTGAAGCTCCGTCTTGATGGACATGCTCAGTATGAGATCAGGGAGTATGGACGCGTAATGCTTGAGATTGTAAGAAAAGTCTGTCCTATCGCGACAGAGGCATTCGAAAACCATAAGCTCAATGGCCGCAGTTTCTCCGGTAAAGAGATGGAAGCAATCCGCATGATGCTCGATGGAAAGGAATGCCCGCTTGAGAAGAGGGAGAAGGAGATCTTCCTTGAAAAGCTCAGATAATTGAGTTCTCGCCGGTAAGGTTGTCTATAAGAAGTCTTGCAATCTTGTCCGATCCAATGATGTAGGAACTATGGCTCTCTCCAGGCAGTATGATAAGCCGGGAGGAGGGAATGGAGGATGCGATGAATCTCGTATCCTCTTCTTTTATCATATCTTTTTCACCTGCCATCACTAGAGCAGGAACTTTTATTCGTTCAAGGTCTTCCTTCGTGATATGTGGCTCTGTGGCTATCATTCTGGCCTTCGCATCATATGTGAAAACGGAAAGCTTCGAGTAGCCAAGCCGATAAAGAAGCTTAAGGGCCTTTGGATTAGTATTTGCACCGCTTACAGCAATTGCCCTGACATAATCTGGATGTGTATAAGCAAGCATGAGTGCGGCAATTCCCCCATCGGAGAAGCCATAGACTATCGGTTTTTTCAGGTCTAAGAGGATTATGAATCTACTGACATCATCTGCAATAAGATTGTAGTGCAGTGGAGCTTTCCTGGTGCTTTCTCCATGGCACCTTGAATCAATTCTATAAACAGTGAAATGCTTTTCCAGAAGCGGAAGTGCTGTTTCGAATATCGAGATATCCTCTCCACTTCCGTGAAGCATGATCAGCGGTTCTCCGTTTCCTGAGACCTCATAGTGCAGCCTTACTTGTCCATTTTCCAGAAACATGGAGAAGATTATACTACTTATTGTTCTTTTTTGCGTTATGATTCTCTGTTATGGAAACATTGAAGGAAATCAGAAATCGATATTACAAGGAACTGACGGAGAATATTCTTCCGTTCTGGCTTGACTACGGACTGGACAGGGTCAATGGTGGTATTTATACCGCTTTGGACAGGGACGGGTTTTTACTGGAAACAGACAAGTCTGTCTGGTTCCAAGGCAGAGCATTATGGGTGTTTTCCACTGCATATAGGATGACAAAGAAGCCTGAGTATCTGGAAGCGGCTTCAATTATCGTGAAATTCCTTGACGATCATTGCTTTGACAGCGATGGCAGGATGTTTTTCCGTGTTACGGCAGATGGCAGGCCTGTCATCAAGAGAATCAGGTACTTTTTTAGCGAGACGTTCGCAATCATCGGGTATGCATCTTATGCTGCCGCATCCGGGGAGAATGAATACAGGGAAAAAGCTTTCAAGCTCTATGAGAAGACAAAGATGATAAGAGACACTCCGGGTATCCTTGTTCCGAAATTCAATGTCTCTGTGCGCCCAATGCGCGGTCATGCTGATTCCATGATAATGATCAATGTGATCTCTGAACTGATGAAGGCTTTCCCGGATTCTGCTTCAGCTCTTACCAAAGAGATAGATCGTGAGATAGGGGATTGCAGAAAATATTTTATCCATCCGGAGCTTAAACTTGTACTGGAGACCGTAGGCCCTGATGGCGAGTTCCTTTCCGATCATTTTGAAGGAAGGATAATCAATCCAGGGCATGCGATTGAAGGTTCCTGGTTCATCATGGGAGAAGGGGTGAGACAGGAAAGAGATGATTATGTGAAAACAGGTCTTTCAGTCCTCGATTGGATGTGGGATCTCGGTTGGGATAAAGAATATGGAGGAGGAATCATCCAGTACAGGGATGCTCTGGGCAGAGGACTTTCGGAGTATCATCAGGATATGAAATTCTGGTGGCCTCAGTGCGAGGCTGTCATTGCCAATCTCATGGCATATAAGATTACTGGTGATGAGAAGTACCTTGAGCATTTTCACGAGGTTGATGATTACATCTCTGCTCGTTTCCTCGACAAGGAATATGGTGAGTGGTTCGGCTATTTCCATAGAGATGGAACGCTTGCAACTCCTATTAAAGGAAATCTTTACAAAGGTCCATTCCATATACCAAGAATGTATATGAAAGCAATTGAGATAATTGATTCGCTTTGATCTTTGGCCGGGGAATCTTCTCCGGCAAAATTTTTGCTTGCACTTCCGGAAAATGGTGATAGAATTTTGATAAATCGATTAATCAACAAAAGGAGCGGTTTATGAGAGTTTCTATTAAACTTAGGGCCGTATGTGCACTGCTTGCACTGGTTCTGCTTGCTGTTCCTGTGATGGCACAGGGAAGTACAGAAGGGGGGCATCCTCAGGTCCTGTTGAAATCAAAATAGCTACATGGACAGCAAATACTGACCAGATAGCACTTCTTCAGAGCTTTGTAGACGAGTTTGCTGAAAAGGAGGGCATCGAGATTCAGGCACAGTTTGAATCAATTGACTTCGGCGAATACAACACAAAGCTTTCCCTTGAGCTTCAGGGCTCTGAGGCACCGGATGTATTCTGGGTACTTGAGACATCTGCACCGGCATTTATCCAGTCCGGTCTTCTTGCAGAGCTTGATGAGGCTCTTGCTGAGTATAATCCTGATGATTTCTCTGCAAAGGCAATGGAGCTTTGGCAGAAAGATGGAAAGACATATGCCGTTCCATTCTCAACAAGTCCGTTCTTCATTCTTTACAATGCAGATCTCTTTGCAGCAGCTGGAATTGCAACACCTGAAGAGCTTGCAGCTGAAGGTAACTGGAACTGGGATACATTCCGTGAAGCAAGCAAGGCAGTAAAGGATGCAACAGGCGTATGGGGTTACCAGACTGTTGATGGCGGCGGATATGATGTAAGAATTCTCCATAACCTCTGTCCTATCATCCGTTCATACGGTGGCGATGCATGGACTAGCGATGGCCAGATTCTTATCAACACACCGGAATCTGTTGCAGCTGTACAGCTTTTCCATGACATGGTTTATGTAGATGGTTCTGTTGTTCCTCCTGGAGATCAGAGCAACTTCTTCGCAGGTGCTGCAGCAATGACAGCCGCTCAGGTTTCACGTGTTTCAAACCTCGCTGAAGCTGATTTTGCATGGGGCGTTGCTCCAATGCCGGCAGGTCCAATGGGTGATGTTCCTATCATCGGACAGGCAGGAATCGGCGCATATAGCAAGGGAGACAATGTCGAGATTGCAAAGAAGCTTGTTGCTTACATGACAAGCGAGTCATGTGTTGCCCGTATGGCAGGTATCTGGCCACCAGCAAGAAAGAGCGTTCTTGAGTCTCCAGACTTCCTCGCATCCCAGCCGCTTCTCACAGAAGAGCAGATGGATGCTGCTGTCGGTTCTTCAATTGAGACAGGAAGAGTACTTCCATCTCACGTGATGTATCCGCAGATCGAAGTTGAGTCCAGAATCGTATGGGATAGGCTCTGGACACCGAATGCAGACGTTCAGGCTGTCCTTGACGGAGTAGCTGACGTCTACGCCAAGTACATCAACTAAGACAACTGGGAGGAACCATGCCGGATAATAGATCAAAACTTGCAAGAGGTGAGGCTATAACAGGATATCTGTTCATTCTTCCACAGATGCTTGGATTCCTGATTCTGGTTCTGGTTCCTCTTGTGATGGTTTTTGTGTATTCCTTCGAATCCCGTAACCTGCTTTTTGGCAATATGGGATTCGCAGGACTGGAGAATTACAAGACCCTTGTGGAGGATGATCTCTTTTTCATGACGCTTAAGAACACTATCATCTTCTCCCTTGGTGTCGTTCCATTGAACCTTGTCCTGTCCCTCGCACTTGCGCTTTATCTTGGTGCGAATGCGGCAGGTGCCAAGATTGTAAGAAGCGTCATATTCCTGCCTGTCATCACCTCTGGTGTCGCATGGGCAATTGTTTTCAAATATCTTTTCCAGGGGGGAGATGCAGGTCCGATTAATTACTTGCTGTCCTTTGTGGGGGTAGAAGGACCCAACTGGCTTCATGAGAAGGGATGGGCAATGTTTGCCGTTGTCATATCCAGGGTTTTGAAGAACCTCGGTATGAACGTCCTTATTTTCATGGGTGCTGTGATGAATCTTCCTCAGGATGTCCTTGAAGCCGGACGTATTGATGGCGCCACTAAGCCCGTGCTTTTCTGGAAGATAAAACTTCCTCTGCTGATGCCGTCAATTCTGATGGTCACGATAGTCACTGTCATTGGTTCTATGAGGGTCTTTGATACTATCAAACTGATGACTGATGGCGGTCCTGAGGGCTCAACGATGGTTCTTGTTTATTACATCTATCATCAGGCTTTCAAGACATTCAATATCGGGTACGCATCATCTGTTGCTGTAGTACTTTTCATGATAGTCCTGTTGCTCACTATCATTCAGTGGTCACTCAGGAAGAGGGCGTCGTACTATGAGGACTAATAAATTAGCAAAGAACATTGTTTACTATATCATTGTGGCGGTTATCATCGTATTTTTCATTTATCCATTCTGGTGGATGCTTACGAATTCGCTGAATTCGATAAATGAGATTTTCGATAAACCGACACTTCTTCCGAAGTCATGGATGTGGCATAACTATATCGAGATATTCCAGGTGCAGCCTTTTGCAAGACATTACCTGAATACGCTTTTAGTTGCAATTCTGGGTACTGCCGGCAACGTATTCATCTCTGCTCTTTCTGGTTATGCATTCGCACGTCTTCGCTTTCCTGGCCGCTCTGCGCTCTTCATCCTTCTGCTTACAGCACTGATGATGCCGATAGAGGTAACAATTGTTCCGATGTATTTCATGATGAATAACATCGGTGCCAATGATACGCTTGTTCCTCTCATCCTCATTCCTGCATTCTGTTCGCAGGGGGCGTTCTCTGCATTCATGCTCAGACAGCACTTCATCACGGTGCCAAAGGAGCTTGAAGAGGCTGCTAGGCTTGATGGATTGAGGCCTGCCGGAATTTTCTTCCGCATCATGCTTCCTATTTCTGTTCCAGTTCTCAGCTCTGCTGCGATTCTGGCATTCCTTTCAGTGTGGAATATGTATCTTGAGCCGCTTGTATTCGTTTCAAGCCTTGAGAAATATACGCTTCCGCTTTCGCTGTCGAATTTCAATGATACTTATGGACTTCCACAGTGGAATCTGCAGCTGGCAGCAACCACACTTTCTGTCATTCCTGTCATGATTTTCTATTTGATATTCCAGAACAAGATTTCGAACGCAATGGTCTCATCTGGAATGAAATGAGGTTTTTTATATGAATACTTCTCTTGATTACGATGTCGTTATAATCGGTGGTGGTATTGCAGGCTCCCTTGCAGCTGTTGCATCTTCCAGGCATGGAGCAAAAACTCTTGTTGTTGAAGAATCTGGTTTTCTCGGAGGAAGTCTCACTGTCTGCGGCACGGGTCCAATGATGACATTCCATGCTGGAAGCATGCAGGTTATAAAAGGTCTTGGTGATGAACTTATAGAACGGCTGAAAGCGAAGAATCTCTCACCCGGGCACACTGTTGACAGTACTGGATATACTTACACTGTCACACCTTTTGATGCCGAAGGCATGAAAAGGGAGCTTGAGCTGATGGTCACGGAAAGCGGGGCAGAGATCCTTTTCCGTGCAAAACTCATAAGCGCAGATGTGAAAGATGGCAAGGCGTATTCCGTCACGGTCTCTTCACTTGGCTGGAATTTGAAGATAAATGCAAAGGTCTTCATAGATGCCACAGGGGATGCAATACTTTTGAAGCTTGCTGGCTGTCCAGTAGAGTCTGGTAGGGCGAAAGATGGTGTCAATCAGCCGATGACAATGAATTTCAAGCTTTCAGGTGTCGATATTCCTCATATCAGACAGCTCATGGAAGATAATGTGGAACTGTTTCCTTTCCTGAAAAAACATCCTAAAGGATTGGAAAAGAATGCTGCAAGGCTATCATTCTCGGGTTTTGAGGACATCATGAAGCATGGTATGGAGTCTGGAGAACTCGATATAGACCGTGATATCGTACTCTGCTTTGAGACAAACAACTTCAATGAAGTCATTGTCAATATGACACGTATTCACCATCTTGATCCGCTGAATCCTTTCGATATCTCAAAAGCTGAGATGGAGGGAAGAAGGCAGGTATGGGAGATGTATGCATATCTGAGGAAGCATATTCCGGGGTTCGAAAATGCACTTCTTCTTACCTCCGGTCCCAGAGTTGGCGTGAGAAGTTCTGGACGTATGACCGGTGTCTATGCGATAACAGCTGATGATATTCTTTCAGAGACAAAGTTCGATGATGGTATTGCCTGCTGTGGGTATCCAATTGATATTCACTCAGACGGAGCTGTGACAGATAGCCGGTTCCTGCGCTGGGGAGGATATTACTCGATTCCATACAGATGTCTTATAAACAATACTGTGGAAAACATCATGGCAGCAGGGCGTGACATTTCATGCACATTTGAAGCTCATGCTTCCCTGAGAGTAAGTCCATGCTGTACGGCTACCGGACAAGCCGCAGGCACGGCAGCTGCAATGGCAGTGAATGGAAATGTCTCTCCTCTGAAGGTCAATACCTGCGAATTACGAAAGGTTCTGAAAGAGGATGGAGCGATAGTTGAATAAGAGAGTAACACTTTCCGATGTGGCTGAAAGAGCAGGTGTTTCCAAGGCCACGGTATCCGCAGTCCTGAGTGGCAAGGCAGGGAAGAGCATCCGCGTAAGCGAGACCCGTATGATGCGGGTCTTCGCTGCGGCAAATGCACTGGGCTATGTCCCCAATACGGCAGCTCAGCAGCTTAAGTCCGGTGATGATAACCATATCATCGCTGTGTTCACTTACGAGAATATGTTCCCCGCAGATCCCAAGAGCGAGTATTATCTCTTTTTTGCCGGTATCCAGCAGGAAGCGGAGAGGGAAGGCTATGATATCCTTATTCTAAATAACTGGGCAAAAGAGAAATCCAGAAGTTCCCGTATCCGTCTGGCCTCTGGTGCAATAATGATTGGTGTCACCAGAGATGACATGCATATAACAGGACTTGTGAAGCAACAGTTTCCTCTGGTATTTGTTGGAAGAAGGGAGATAGGAAAAGGACTTCCTGTTAACTTCGTCTCGTTTGATTACTTCCGCGCAGTCGATGATATTGTACGCATAGTCTCCAGATTTTCAGACCGCCTCATTTACATCTCTTCTCGGCTATCTAATGCAGAGCCTTCCGCTGATAAGAGCCTCTATCTTCATCAATCCTGCTCTGATCATGGAATTACAATAGAGGACGTGCTGATAGAGAATTCCGTTACGGAGGAAAGCCTTAAGAAAGTCCTATCCTCTAAAGTCGTCATATTTGACAGACTCTTCATCGCAGACCTCTTCACCCCAGTCTTCAAGGAACGGAACTTAGTTATCGGCAAGGATGTTTTCGGAGCTATTCTTGAGGATGACTGGACAGAATCCCACGAGGAATGGACAAGCTGGGAGAATCGTCGTATGGAGCTTGGAGCCCTTGCTGTTAAGAGACTTATCGCGTTTCTTTCCGGAAAGGATGTTGATGCGGGAAAAATGGTGGAGATGAATGTGGTCGAGCGCCTCAGCACATCAGGTGTGTAGCTTATCTCCGTAAACCTTGCTGAAATAGTGTTTTTTCATGTCTTCTTCAAATTCCCTGTCACAGGAATATTCTCTGCCGAGTACTGGCAGCCATAGAGAAGGATCTTCCATACAAAGATAGAAAAAGACATTGTTTCTGAATATTTCGCTGAAGGATGAGAATACATGCGAGAACATCTTTTGCTTCACGCTTAGAGGATAGGAGAATTTTCCTGCAGCTGGAGTGAGTTCCATTTCGAGCACCTTGCTTTCATTCCCATTCTCCCTTAAATGCCTGAGCACAGATTTTGTGAAGGTGAGAGTGCCGATGCTGATCATGCAGATATCCTCAGGAGAGAATTCTCTTTCAATAATATCTGCAATCGATGCATACTCATCTTGCCATCCTTTGAAATAAACCATCGGATGAATATGGAAACCGACAAGTGATCCGTTATCTCTGGCTCTTGCCGCATTCTCTATACGTCTTTCCAGACTGGCGGTGAGGTGTTCTTCCTTTTCAATTATAGTAGGTGCATTTAGCGACCATGTGAAAATCATGTTGCGAGGATACTTCTTTCCTGTGAACACATCCCTCATGCTTTTGCTTTTCAGCTCAATGATGATGTCAGGATGAGCTTTTGCAAAGACAGAAAGCGCGGATAACGTACCATAATCGTCTCCAAGAAGAATCGAATCTGAAGCCTGGCCTGTGCCAATATGCCATACATCCGGAGAGAGGTTGAGATTCATCAGTTTTTCCTTCAGGCCAGAGACTGCATGAACCTCTTTCTCACTGTAAAATGCCTGAACAGAACAGTAGGAACAGGAGAATGCACACTGTTCTACAGGATCGATGGTCGTCAGTTTGCAGCATCTTGTTTTCTCGCCATCTACAGGACATGGACAGCGGCCAGGAACTATTGGCTTGTCAATGCCGATTGTCCTGTATTTGAGTCGCGGATTGACCGAGGGAAAGAAAGATGAGTAATCAGTTTCTCCTTTCCTGAGAGTTTCCATGTAACGCCTTTGCTGGAGTATGTAGGAATCCCCTTTTCGGCCATCTTTCCTGCTGTCTATTGCTGTGTAATCTGCAATGGAGTAGAAAGGCTTTTCCTTCCATTGCCTCAGATCAGATTCATCCTTGGCAATCTCAAGCTTCTGGCTTTCTGAGAAATGATAGCGTTTGAAGAGATTCTCAAGGGAGGTTCTCATGTTTTCTGAAAATGATGACAATAGCTCCTGCAGTGCTGGCATATGGGAGATTATAGCGTTGTCAAAGATGTTTAGTGAAGCTATCCTCTCAACTATGGCAGAAAGTGCAAGAGATATAGCTAGAAAGCTTCCGGATAACCCTGGATGCTATCTGATGAAGAATAAGGAAGGTACAGTAATCTACGTCGGTAAGGCAAAGAACCTCAAGCGGCGTGTGAATTCTTATTTTCTGCCTAACCGCAATGCAAAGACATCAGCTCTTGTAGAGAAAATCGCCAATATTGACTATGTCATCACAGGCAATGAGTATGAGGCTCTGATTCTTGAGAACAATCTCATCAAGAAATATAACCCTCATTACAACATTTTGCTGAAGGATGGGAAGAGTTATCCTGTGATAAGGATCACCAAAGAGCCTTTTCCCAGAGTATTCAAGACTCGAAGAGTGATAAAAGACGGATCAAGGTACTATGGTCCGTACCCGGATGGTTCAAGGCTGGATATCTACCTTGATATGGTCGAGGATAATTATCCTCTCCGCCATTGTGCTGGTCCTCTGAAACCCAGAAAGACCCCATGTCTTTACTACCATATCCATAAATGCTCCGGTCCATGCATTGGAGCTATAAATGAGAAAGATTACGGGCAGTATATAAAGCAGATTGAATCCTTTCTTGAAGGTGATGACAGCTCGATGATCAGGAAAGCGGAAAAAGAGATGCAGGAGGCAGCCAAGGCTCTTGATTTCGAGACTGCAGCCAGAAAACGCGATCAGATTAAGGCTCTGACTGTAATGCAGAAGAATCAGATGGTTGAGGAATTCTCCTCTGATGACAGCCGGGACTATGCCGCAATTGAGATGCGTAGCTATCTTTGTACCATTTCAATCATGCAGTTCCGCTCGGGTCGGCTTATCGGTAAAGCCCTTTACAGAGCAGAGTGCCTTGGTGATGAGACAGAGACGCTTTTTTCCTTTCTTGTACAGTATTACAGTGATGGTGATACATTGCCTCAGGAAATATTTGTCTCCTGTGATATCGATACTGAACTCTTGTCAAAGTATTTCAATGATGAGCTGAAATCGCCTGTTTATATCTCTGTTCCGCGTGAAGGAAAGCATTACAGAATTCTCCGCATGGCAAGTGAGAATGCTTCCCGTGATGTCGAGAAAAGGCTTAAGGAACTGGATAATACACCGGCTCTTGAAGTGCTTCAGAAAGAACTTTGCCTTCCAGTTCTTCCCCGTCATATTGAGGGTTTTGATATCGCACAGCTTTCAGGAAAGTACACAGTGGCTTCCCTGATTGTTTTCCGTGACGGCAATCCATCCAATAAGGAGTATCGTCATTTCTCGATGAAATCACTTGATGGCAAGATTGATGATTTCCAGTCGATGCGAGAGGCAGTTGGCAGACGTTATCAGAGACTTCTGAACGAAGGAGCTGAGATGCCTGATCTGCTTATGGTTGATGGCGGAAAAGGGCAGGTAAGTGCGGCTCTTGATTCTCTCTCTGCTCTTGGTCTTGATTTTCCTGTGGTGGGACTTGCGAAGGAACATGAGGAGATCGTTTTTCCTGGAGACAGAGAATCATTGCTTCTTGAACATAGCAATCCGGGCTTGAGGGTTCTTATTGCAGTCCGCGATGAATGCCACCGTTTTGCAACATCATTCAATCAGCGGATGAGAAGCCGTGAAGCCTCTTTCTCTTTGCTGGAATCAATAGACGGCATCGGACCGGAACGATCGAAGAGAATCATGAAGACATATGGTTCAATAGAAGCAATTCTCTCTCTTTCTGCAGAGGAATTAGCAAAAGGTGCATCCATTCCTCTTCCTGTTGCGGAGAGAGTGCTTCACAAGCTCAATTTCTAGAGACTCTGTTCAAGCGGAGATGAAGAAATATCAATTCTTGTGGAACGACCCTTCCTGATGATTATGTCAGCTATAAGGGAAGAAAAGACCAGACGTAGCCATTCCGTGCTGCTGTTTTTTATCTGGGCATCCATTGCCCCAAGGTATTTAATCACCCTCTTCGTGTCTTGCAGGGGATAGTTTTGGGAAGCTTTCCTGAATACTGCCTGATCACGTCCCCTGATACCTTTTGTGGAATAGAATACAGGATAGGGGGAGAGAGCATCTGCATTATCAAAAGATTCCTTCTCGCTTATTCCTCGTCCTCTCAGTATCTCGAAACTCTCAAGCTGACGGAATTTCATCACCAGTACTGAGAATGCTCTGACTGCAGCTTGCGAGTCCGTTGAGATAAGGGATACAGCAATTGCCTCTGCATGCTCTATATCGTTTTCTGCAATTGCCTGGAAAAGCGTGTTGCCATCTTCTCCTCTTGTCTGCAGGGAGTATCTTTCTATATCTTCTGGTAGAATTTCCCGCTTGTCCTTTTCCGCTGCATGGAAATAGAGCGTGAGTGATGATACAAGATTCTTCATCTCCTGCGTGTTGTTATCTATGGAGAAAAGTATTTCATCCACAGCTTCCTTGCCGATATGAAAGCCTTCTTTTGCAAATTCTTTTACAATCCAGTCTCGTTTCTGGCTGTCGAACATCTCCCAGAAAAACTGTATATCAACATTTTTATCATTAGCTATCTTGGCATTGATTCTGGATTTTGATTTCTCTGTGGACAGAATGACGAATTCTGCATCGGTAATACCGGAGGCGAGGAAGCTTATCAGGGCTTTATCGAATGTGTCCTTTCCAGTTCTGTTCTCATATTGCTTGATGATTACAAACCGAAATGATGAGAAAAGCGAGGGCTGTGAGAGAATTGAATCAAGATCCTCACCTTTGTCATCTCCGACGAAAATCAGATGCACCTCTGCATCCGGATGCTCGGCGAGAACTCTTTTCTTTTCCTCATTGAGCCAGTCTGCCTTCAGCCCTTCTTCAGGTCCTAGAAGTATGTGGTTCATAATCCCTCCTGATATGAGCAAGGATACCTGCAACAACCAGGTTATTCCTCATCACTTTTATTATTCCCATTGTGTCGTTATCGGGCCAGAGCTCTGCATATCCGATTCCAATAGGATGATATCTTCTCAGTTCCATGGGCTCTTCCTCATCTGCATATGAGGCAAGAATGATAGCATCATTTGCCGGTTCACCATCGATTTTTGTCAGTATCGCGATATCTCCGGGAATAATTCCTGCATTTCTCATTGATTCTGATGTGACACGGAATGCAAAAACAGAATGCTTTGCAAGACGGCGCTGGACAAAGAGCGTTGCCTTGTATCTTCTTTCCTCGATATCCATAAGCGATGGCTCTCTATCAAAGAAGGGGACTGATATGTTTTCCCTTTCAAGTCTTTCATCAAGAGGAAAAGAAAGCGATCTTATCTCTTTATCTCCTTTTTCAAGAAAACCCTTCCTGACCAATGCAGCAACCGCATCGCGAGCTGCATTATGGGAAAAACCGAAGTTCTTCCCGATTTCCCTCAGTGTCGGGGATTTCCCGTTTTCCATGATATAAGAGGAGATGAAAGAGAGTATTTCCCGCTGTCTTTCAGTGAGTGTTTTCACTGCTCGAATCTCCTTTCAAAGAGTGATTCAAGCGCATTCATTGCCTCATTTTCATCCTCGCCTTCGCAAGTGCAGTGGATT
>CALXYN010000013.1 GCA_944392975.1 uncultured Spirochaetaceae bacterium
TCAACATGGGCACAGTAAAGGGCCTCCAGTTCAAGCAGCCACTCTTCGAGTTCTCCGGAGCTTGTGCAGGCTGTGGTGAAACACCTTATGTAAAGATGCTTTCCCAGATCTGTGGTGAGAGAGCAGTCATTGCTAACGCAACAGGTTGTTCTTCAATTTACTCCGGTACATTCCCGACAATCCCTTATACAAAGAGGGCTGATGGTCGTGGACCAGCATGGGGTAACTCACTCTTCGAGGATAACGCAGAGTACGGTCTTGGTATGCGCCTCGCTGTTGACTCCAACAGAAACCTTCTGAGAATGAAGTGTGACGAGTTGATGGCAGCTGGATGCTCAGCAGAGCTCAAGGCAGCTATTGAGAAGTGCTACTCACTCTGGGAGGATACAACAGAAGCTTCCATCACAGCACAGAAGGAAGTCCAGAAAGTTCTTGCTTCCGAGAAGGCAGCAAATGCTGAGGCACAGGTTCTTCTCGACAAGATTGTTGAGCTCCAGGATTACTTCTCAGAGAAGGATGTCATCATCATCGGTGGCGACGGCTGGGCTTATGATATCGGATTCGGTGGTGTAGACCACGTTGTTGCTTCTGGTAAGAACGTCACAATTCTTGTTCTCGATACAGAGGTTTACTCCAACACAGGTGGACAGGCTTCCAAGTCAACTCCAATGGCAGCAGTTGCTAAGTTTGCTAATGCTGGTAAGAAGGTTGGCAAGAAGAACATGGGCTTCATGATGATGAGCTATGGCCACGCATATGTTGCTTCCATCGCACTTGGATACAACAGACTTCAGGCTCAGAAGGCTCTCCAGGAAGCTGTAGCTTACCAGGGACCATCAATTGTCTTCTGCTATGCACCATGTATTAACCATGGTATCAACATGAGATATTCTCAGGTTGAGGCAAAGAAGGCTGTTGAGGCTGGTTATTGGCCACTCTATCGCTTCGATCCACGCCTTGAGGCTGGAAAGAGGTTTGTATGGGAGACAAAGCCTGCTACAGGTGATTATCAGGAGTTCATCAAGGGTGAGACAAGATATGCTTCACTCTACAAGACGAACCCAGAGCACGCAGATGAGCTCTTTGCTGCAGCTGCTGAGGATGCAAAGGAAAGACTTGCATTCTATCAGAGATGTGGTGAAGTCCTCGGCGAGACAATCTAAGCGTCGACCAATAAGAGGGAAGGCAGTCTTCGGACTGCCTTTCTTTTTGTGTGGATTTCATCAATTGTATGTAATTGTTTTGCAGTTGGGAATCTTTGACATTATATTATCAATATGAGCAGGATACATGCTAATATAAATACCTTCTATGGAGACTTCCCAGCAGGATTTGAATTCACCATAAACGGTACAGACATAAATGGTAATTATTCGTTCATAGGTTATGAAGGCTCGTTTCATGGAAACATGACAGGAGAGGATACTTTCTCAGTGGAAGGTGTTGTCGATTCATATGTTGGGCCTATCAGGTTCACGATAACAGGAATGTATGATGGCTCTATCGTGACAGGTGAAGGCATTACAGAAAACAAGGGCCATTTCACAGTAAGAGGAATCCCTATTGGAGAACTTTGAGATTTTTGTACGGTCTCCTTTCGGAAAATACAGAGGGACCCTGAGCTTTTCCAGAAATAATGGAAGAATAACAGGAACAATAAGCTTCATGTTCTTCTCCTCTGACTTCTCCGGAGCGGAGAATGGAAAAGATATCTCATTCACCGGATCTCTGGAAACACCTATCGGTACAATAGATTACGATGCCCGTGCAACTGTCTCAGAAAACGCTATTTCTGGTTCTGCAAAGACAAGACTTGGTGTCATGACATTCTCCTCAAAAGAGGGAAGATAGCGAAAAAAAGTACCCTTTCTCAAAAAAATCTTATATTTACGGCCATCCTTAGTGGGTTGAAACTCTTAATAAGAGGTAAATCTACGCGCAGGTGATACCTGCATTAGGAGGTTTAGATGAAAAAGTTAGCAGTAGCCATTCTTTTAGTGGCAGTAGTCTGCACATCTCTTTTCGCTCAGGGCGGAGCAGAGACAACAGTTGTAGCAAACGCACAGAAACCAGTCGTATTCTTCAACAGACAGCCATCCGATCCTGTTACAGGCGAGATTGATATGGAAGTCATGAACTGGAACGATAAGACATACTACGTCGGATTTGACGCAGCTGGTGGTGGAGCAGTTCAGGGCCAGCTTATCGTTGATTTCCTCGCTTCTGCAGATCCAGCTGTTATCGACCGCAATGGTGATGGAGTTATCGGATACGTTCTCTGCATCGGCGATGTCGGACACAATGACTCTAAGGCAAGAACACAGGGCATAAGAGAAGCTCTTGGAACATGGGCAGGTTCAACAGATCCAGGTGTTGCACAGGAAGGATCAGCAAATGTTGGTGGAACAGTAATGCCAGTTGTTGAGCTCGATTCCCGTGCTATGACAGGAACAGACGGAACAACATGGAATGCTAATGCTGCAACAGACGCTATGGGCGGCTGGGCAACAAGGCTTGGTGACCAGATTGATATGGTCATCTCCAACAATGATGGTATGGCAATGGGCTGTCTTCAGGCTTCCAACTATCCAGCAGGCGTTCCAATCTTCGGATATGATGCAAACGCTGATGCTATCGAAGCTATCGGAGCAGGCACACTTACCGGAACCGTATCCCAGAACGTTGATGCTCAGGCAACAGCAACTCTCCAGGTTATCAGGAACCTTCTTGATGGACTGACAGGTGATGCAGTTGTTACAGCAGGTATCACAGAACCAGATCAGTATGGTAACAAGATTTCTGCTTCTGTTGATTATCTCCCAGAGACAAAGGCACTTCTTGCTCAGAATACAGGTGTTAATGCTTCCAACTGGACAGAGTACCAGGCAGGTGCAAGAGACGCTGGAATCAAGCAGACGGATGCTCCGGAGAAGAGAGTTCTTCTTACAATCTACAATTCTGGAGATAACTTCCTCTCATCTTCCTACATCCCAGCTCTTCAGTACTATGCACCACTTCTCAACATCGACCTTACAATTGTACAGGGCGACGGACAGAACGAATCCTCTTGTCTTGATAGGTTCATGAACCTCAACAGCTATGATGCTTATGCAATCAACATGGTTAGAACCAACTCTGGAAGAGATTACCTGGATAGACTTCAGTACTAAGTTAATTGGTCTATGATGGCGGGCTTTCTGTCCGCCATCATCGTATTTGATGCACAGTTTGGAAGGATAAAATGAGTGGGAAAACTGTACTTGAGATAAAGAATCTATCCAAATCCTTCGCAAAGAACAGAGTTCTAGACGGCATTAATCTCACAGTGGAAGAAGGAACTGTATGTGGTCTCATGGGAGAAAACGGAGCAGGAAAATCCACTATGATGAAATGCCTTTTTGGTATTTATGCAAAGGATGAAGGACAGATTTCCCTTTTCGGGCATCCTATAGATTTCAAGAATCCTAAGGATGCACTGGAGAATGGTGTGGCTATGGTGCACCAGGAACTTCAGCAGTGCCTGGATCGCACGGTTGTGGATAATCTGTTTCTCGGCCGATATCCAACAAAAGGTGGGATAGTTGATGAGGCGAGAATGCTGCGCGAAAGCAACAATCTTTTCGCGAAGCTGAAGATGAACGTCAACCCTAAAACGGTGATGAGGACAATGTCTGTCTCTCAGCGACAGATGGTTGAGATTGCAAAGGCTGTCAGTTACGATGCCAAGCTTATCGTTCTTGATGAGCCGACAAGCTCTCTTACGGAAAGAGAGGTAAAAAAACTTTTTTCTATAGTAGATGATTTAAGGAAACAGGGAGTTTCCTTTGTTTATATTTCTCATAAGATGGATGAGATATTCGAGATCTGTGATGATGTTGCTGTCCTCCGCGATGGTAAGATGATTTTCAAGAAACATGTCTCGGATACAAATATGAATGAACTGATTGCTGCTATGGTCGGACGCTCTCTCGACAAGCGCTTCCCTGATGTGGATAACACGCCAGGAGAAGAATATCTTATCGTGAAAAACCTTAAGACAAAGTTCAATCCGGTTCTTCATGACATCTCATTCTCTGTCAGACGTGGTGAGATTTTCGGTCTCTATGGACTTGTAGGTGCCGGTCGAAGCGAGCTGCTGGAGACGCTATTTGGAATCAGGACAATTGCAAGTGGCGAAGTTGCTGTTAATGGCAGGAAGCTCCGCTTCCATTCCTCTAAGGATGCTATGGATCACTCCTTTGCACTTGTTACTGAAGAGCGAAAGCTCAATGGCATGTTCGGAAAGGATACAATCAAGTTCAATACTACCATCACGAACCTAGAGGCTTATAAGACAATGCACCTTCTTGATAACAAGAAGATGTATGAGGCTACAAACAGGGAAATTTCCGTGATGAACACGAAGTGTGTGTCTCCGGATGAACTCATCACGGCACTTTCCGGAGGAAATCAGCAGAAGGTTATCATTGGAAAGTGGATGGAAAGAGCTCCTGATGTATTTCTGATGGATGAGCCGACACGCGGTATTGATGTTGGTGCAAAGTATGAGATCTATCAGTTGATTATCCGCATGGCGAAGGAAGGTAAGACAATCATAGTCGTATCTTCTGAGATGCCAGAGATCCTGGGAATCACAAACAGAATTGCAGTTATGAGTAATCATAGACTCGCAGGAATTGTTAATACCAGGGAGACAAATCAGGAAGAGCTTCTCAGGCTCTCTGCTAAGTATCTGTAAGGAGAGGAGTTATGGCAGAAAACAAGGAAATAATCACCCTTGAGGAGAATAAGAAAGTCCAGGAATACTCTGAGAAGCTACGTGCGCTCAGAGAGGATGGTGTAACAAAGATAAATGACTGCAGGATTGAACTGGCTTCACTGAAAAAGAACAAGCTTATTGATGAAGCAGAGAAATCCAAGCGGATTCAGGCCCTTAATGCAGAAATTGCCAAAGCAAAGGAAGTCGAGGCAAGAAACAGGGCAGAGATAGCCTCCCTTTCCAAGGAAGCCGTGAAGTATGTGAATACTGTTTCCAAGGATATTGAGGCTTCAGTAAATGCCAGACAGAACAAGAGAATGGAGGGTGCCAAGTCCTTCTATGAGAAGGAAGTTGCCCAGATCAAGCAGGAAGCTGCTGCAAGAGAGGCAGAGGTCAGAGCCCGCCTTTCCGGAGGGGATCCTCAGGTCCTGAAGAGCGAGATTGAAATCTGCAGATATGAGCTGAAAAGTGCTCTTTATGATTCAAAATCCAGATTCAAGGATCAGATGGATAGAGCAAAGGCTGCAAAGCATCAGGCTTTTGTCGATCACATCCAGAAAAACAGGGAGTTGAGAAACGGTAAGTCCGCGTTCGGAGAGGATGTGAAGATGAAATGGAAGAATTTTGTCAGGAACTTCACTCCGTCATCATTCTTCCTAGCCAATGGTCTTTACATAGCCATCATCATATTCTTCATAGTCTGTATCATTGCTGCTCCTCTTATGGGATCTGGTAATCTTCTTTCACTTCCGAATATTCTTACAATCCTTGAACAGGCTTCGACGAGAATGTTCTATGCACTCGGTGTTGCTGGTCTGATTCTTCTTGCAGGTACGGACCTCTCAATCGGAAGAATGGTTGCTCTTGGTTCTGTGACCACGGGTCTGATCCTTCATCCGGGAATGAACATCGTATCGCTTTTCGGTATGCCTACGTGGGATTTCTCTGCAATTCCGATGGGAGTAAGAGTTCTGATGGCTCTTGTCCTTGCCATCATCCTCTGTGTTTTCTTCAGTGCAGTTGCAGGTTTCTTTACGGCAAGGTTTAAGATGCATCCGTTCATTTCAACAATGGCCAACCAGCTCATCATTTACGGTATGCTCTTCTATGGAACATCCGGAACACCAGTTGGCTCAATTGACAGCAGTATCAGAAGCCTGATAGGTGGACGCTGGACATTGGGAGTCCTTAACGGACAGCTTATTACATTCCCGAAACTGATTATTCCTGCTGTTATTGCCATTATCGTGGCGTGGCTTATCTGGAATAAGACGACATTCGGAAAGAATATGTATGCTGTTGGTGGTAATTCAGAAGCTGCTGCAGTTTCCGGTATCTCCGTATTCTGGGTCACTGTAGGAGTCTTCATCATGGCCGGTGTATTCTATGGATGTGGTTCATTCCTTGAGGCGTTCAGAGCAAATGCTTCAGCTGGTACTGGTCAGGGATATGAAATGGATGCAATCGCAGCTTGTGTTGTTGGTGGTATCTCATTCAATGGCGGTATTGGAAAGATAGGTGGAGCGGCGATAGGTGTTGTCATATTCACATCCCTTACATACTGTCTCACCTTCCTTGGTATCGACACGAACCTCCAGTTTGTTTTCAAGGGTTTCATCATTCTTGCAGCTGTCTCCCTTGATAGCATCAAGTACCTGAAGAAGAAATGATATCTTCTTCAAAAAGGAAAAGCTGGGCATATGCTCAGCTTTTTCTTAAATGAGAGAATGAAAAGACTTTTTGTTTTACTGTTGCTTGTCCTTTCCCTTTTCCCTTCCTGTAATAAGCAGGAAGAATTGAAAATAGGTGTTGCAGTCTATGATTTCAATGATTCTTTCATCTCGGAAGTCCGCAAGGCCATTATTGCCTGCAGTGAGAATGATATCCCAGTCACAATCGTGGATGCTGGAGGCAGGCAGCAGAAACAGAATGAGCAGATTGAACAGCTGATAAAAGAAGGATATTCAGTAATCATCATCAATTCGGTGGACAGAACTGCATCCGGCGTCCTTATTGATAAATGCATGCAGAATGATGTTCCGCTTGTGTTTATCAACAGGGAACCTGTTAAAGATGATATGGCTAAATGGGACGAAGTTTATTATGTGGGAGCCCGTGCTGAGGATTCTGGCCGTATGGCAGGTGAGTTGATGGCTTCCTATTGGCTGACTCATCCGGAAGCAGATAAAAACAATGATGGCGTAATGCAGTATGTCGTCATAAAGGGAGAAACCGGACATCAGGATACGGAACTCCGGACAGAGTATTTTATCGAGACACTTCTTGAGAAGAATATCATGCTGGAAAAGCTCCATGAAGATACAGGAGACTGGTCCAGAAGTGGCGGTTATGATGCGATGTCATCATTCATCCTGCACTCCGGTGATCGGATAGAAGCTGTCTTTGCAAACAATGATGATATGGCGCTTGGTGCTTTGGAAGCGCTTCAGGAAAATGGTTATTTCAGCAGTAAAGGTTTTGTCCCTGTAATTGGGATTGACGGAACTCCAGCAGGCAAGGCTGCACTGGAAAACGGTATGCTTCTTGGAACAGTTTTCAATGATGCAGAGAACCAGGGAAGGGCTGCCTATAACATAGCAAAAATGCTTGCAGAAGGGAAAAAACCGACATCTGAGAATATAGGTTACGATATTATTGATAATCGTTATGTCTGGATTCCTTATCGCCCGCTACCAGGTATTATCCTTTCCAGATAGATTCACGATTTGATTACAACAGGGGAAATCGGAGGAAGATTTGGAATTGTTATTGTTACTGTCGTTCCTTCATCGAGTTCTGATTCAATACTAAGCCCATATTCATCTCCATATGAAAGTTTGATACGTTCATCGATATTGATGAGTCCAATACCGTTTCCGTCGGAAATGTGATTACGTTCGCTCTCTTTGTCCAGAATTGTAGAAAGAACATCAGGCGGCATGCCTACGCCATTATCTTTTACCTTTATTTCGATTTTATCCTTCTCCACAGCTTTTGCTGAAATTTCTATAAGACCTTCTTCTTGCAGATACTTTATTCCGTGGTAAATTGAATTCTCTACAATCGGCTGGATTATAAGCTTTATTGTCGGAACATTCTCAAGTTCTTCAGGAAGGAAAATGCTGAAGCGGAACTTGTCCTTGTAACGCATTGCCTGAATATCAAGATAACTCTCAACATGAGCCAGCTCCTCTTTCAGCGTTATCGTGTCATGTCCTTTTGCTATTGAGATTCTGAAAAGGCTTGCAAGGGCTGTTACCATCTTCACAACACCTTGATTGTTTCCCGTTTCTGCCATCCAGACGACACTGTCCAGCGTATTGTAAAGAAAATGTGGATTGATTTTTGCCTGCAGAGCATCCAGTTCTCTTTGTCTCTTGACTGCCTCAGTGGCCCTCACTTCCTCCATCAGTTCCTCAATACGCTGTACCATCAGCAGGAAAGAGTGGGATAGTGATTCGACTTCTTTTGACTCTCCTTGGGTCTCTGAAATGCTGAAATCGCCATCCTGTACCTTTCGCATGTCGAGCTCTAGCATTCGTAGCGGTCTCGTTATATGCAGAGCAATAGCCCTTGATAGGAGAATTGCGATGAGAATAAAGATAACCATCAGTACGTACAGAGATATCCTGAATGGTTTCAGCGGCTCCAGAAGCTCATCCATGAATGCGATTCCCACAATTCTCCATCTTGTTTTCTCTACAGTTTGTATGATTGTCAGCCTCTCTCTGCCGTCAAATGTTGATGTATAGGATCCGAAGACATTTCTTCGGATGCTCTCTAGATCCTCTTCAACCGTTCCTTCCTCGAGAAGCCTTTCTTTTGGATGGTAAACGATATCTCCATCATTTGAGATTATATAGAGATAACCAGTTGCCGAGAGATGCGCGCTTTCAAGAAGCTCTTCCACAGAGTTGAAATTGAGATCAATCAGAAGAACGGATGGAGTTGCCTCCCTGTTTATATCTCCATAGCTGATAACAGTTGAATAGGAGATGACAAGATCTGCATTCCTTGTGCTGCTCCGATGAGGGCCTGTAAAGAAGAAATCTCCTTCACCACCCGCCGCTCTTCTGAACCACAGCTCTGAGAATATCTCATTTCCGGCCATCCTGATTGTCGGCTCTGTGGATATTATGGCATTACCATCCATGTCAAACACTGTGATACTTACGACATCATCTCTGGAACTGATGAGAGCTTCCAGCCTTGTCTGTATCTGACTGGCGGAGAGGTTTGAAGTAGTGCGTGAAAGCTCTCTTACATAATCAGAGACTCCGATGATGTCATTGATGTAGGTGCTGAGGTTGTTGTTTACCTGAGTGACGATTTCGGATGCTGAATCCATCGCATTGTCTTTGATGGCATTTGAAACAAATCCATCAACAAGGGAACCAGTGAGAAGAACAAAGACAGAAATCATCAAAGCCATTGATATCGACATCAGCGTTTTTATTGATAACGTCTTCTTTTTTATTCTCATCGGTTTTTTGCCCTGTACTGTGATGGTGATAACCCAATATTCTTTTTGAATATGAAGGAGAAGTAATTAGGTTCCGAAAACCCTACTTTCTCTGCTATCTCATATGTCTTTGCATCTGTATTTTTCAATAGTTCTTTCGCTTTTTCCAGCCTGACATTTGTCAGATACTGCACAAATGACTTTCCTGTCTCTTTTTTGAATGTTGTAGAGAAGTATGCAGGAGAGACTGAGATTTCATCGGTTACCTGATCAAGTCCGAAAACTGGATTCTTGTAGTTTTCCTTGATGATTTTCTTCGCATTCTCCACGAATTTTATATGGGAGTTCTCTCTGGCACCTTCTGCACTCTCATTTGCTTTCATCGCCAGTTTTGTCATCAGCGTTTCAGAGCGGGAAAGACTGTTTGCGTGCGAAAGCGCCAGAAATAAATCCTCGTCCTCCAGAAGCGTTGCCACATTCTTTCCATATGATGAGCATATTTCGGAAATGATGGAGAGTATGTTTATGACGGTATTCTGTACATTCGGTGTTTCCGTGATTCCCTGGAAAAATGAATGAACAGCATTTCTTGTATCTTCCTGATTGCCAAATTTGATAGCCATGACAAGTTCAGTTTTCTGATCTCCGAATTTGTCAGCATGAGCATTATCAATAGTCTCGACATCGCTGATGCTGATGATGTGCTGCTCTGGATAAATCTGTGTGTAGTTCAAAGCCTCCAGTGCGCTTCTGTAGGATTCAGGAAGACTCTTCCTTTCTGTGACAATCTCCCCGATTCCCATATTAAAGGACTTTGAGAAATAGTGCTGAAGCCGTGCCTGCAATAGTGTCAGAGAGTGGTTTATCTGCTTTGCGAAAAGAGAATAGGACTCTGCCTGCATATCTGATGTGAAAATCAATACAAGCTGATTCTCATAGAGAAATGGAATAATGCTCCTGTCATTCTCCGTGGCCTCATCAATGAGTTCTGCAGCAGCAAGAGAGGAGAGAGTCTCTGTTGGAAGGTCTATGATAGCAACGGTATATAAAGATGCAGAGAGCGGAACACCATATTCCTTTGCCTTTTCTCTGATGACTGTTTCATCCTGTTTTCGTGTCGGAGTGATAAGAGATACAAGGAATTTTTCCTTGTAGACCTCAATAGCATCTCTGTAAAAGCTCTCAAGCTTTCTGCTGTCTGAAACCTTTGCCCTATCCTCATCAAGGCGTACTTTTGTTCTTCTGAGAACTTCCCTCATTGAATCTACGCTTACAGGTTTCAATACATATTCAGAGACATTAAGTCTCATCGCAGTCTGTGCGAATGTGAATTCATCATATCCTGAGAGAATGATGACATCGACTGAAGTGGATCTGTTTCTTCTTACTTCTTCGATGAATGAAATTCCATCAAGGTAGGGCATCTTTATGTCTGTGATGATTACATCAGGTATGGTCTCTTCGAGAGCATCCAGCGCTTCCATCCCGTTCGAGGCTTCTCCGATTACAGAAAAACCATATTCCTCCCATGGTGTGAGCTCTTTTATGGAGCGCCTTACTTCATCCTCATCATCAACAAGCAATATCGTATACATCAGCGGTACATCCTGAGTATGCTTTCAAGCATTGTCACGAGCTTCTTTCTGAAATTTTCCGGCTCTATTACTTTGACAGCTGTACCGCTCTGGATGATACGGAGCATCAGTTCGATTGAATTCTCTGCTTTCATTGTGCAGATCCAGTCTCCATCGGGGCATCTCTCAAGCACTGGTTTATCATGAACGATTGTAGAAAAGGAATTGAGCGCGCTTTTTTCCCTGATCTTCAGGCGGAGAGGAATCATATCGATAGCGTCATATTTCTCTTTCTCTGTATGCGAGAACGGTTTGAGGTTGTCCGGTATCGTGTATGTCTCGTCAAGCATTCTTGCTTCGATAATCGATGCAATATCCAGTGTGATGATATCTTTTGTATGTCTCAGTCGTCCTGTGACAGTAATTGGCTTTCTGCCTTCTCCCTCATCCTTGTAACCAATGAAATAAGGAGCTATTTCAATCTCTTCCTTGTCGGGGACTGATGTTGAGATTCTGGCAATGCGCCCGGAGATCCAGCAATCTATGAGGACTTCAAGAACCTCGTTGTAATGACCTGTGACATTTCTGTTATTCTGTATTGTCTGATCAATTCTCTCTGCCAGACTTAAAGCGTTTTCGCTGATTTTAGGAGCATATGAACGCATGTTCATAGCAAGTTTTCTCAATCCGGAGGCGAGGTGAGGATTGGCAAATTCTGCAGTAGAGGCAAGCACTTCTGCACCCATGTTGAAAGCGAGGCTTTCATATACCGAGAGTTCCATAGGGGAGGAGTCATCATCATTTTCTCTGAGTTTTATCAGATTGTTCTCTTCATAAATACCTATATGCTGTGACAGGTTGTCTACATATCTTGATATCGTTGACCGATGGACACCCATGCGCCTGGCTATTTCTGCTCTGCGTATCCCTTCTGGATGAGAGCGGAGAAGAAGCTCCAGCTGTGCAATCCTTTCTCCTTTCATTTCAGCCTCCCGTATTCATATTCTAGCATGTGTTGCGTATCTGTTTAATTCCCTCTTCGCATGTTAGTATTCACTCTATGGAAGAACTTGAACGTCTTGAAATAAAAGTCAGCTATCTGGAAAACCTTGTCGATGAACTCAACAAGGCAGTTATTGAGCAGGATAAAACCATCATGGTTATGCAGAAGCAGATTGAAAGCCTTGAGAAGAAGGTTGAAGATCTGATTGAAGTCTCTGGAGAAGCAAGGCCAAACAGAAGGCCTCCTCACTATTGATAAAACTGTCACCATGACATCGTAGAAGTCAACAGTTCGATCCTGCCATCGACCACTAAGGCTTGTTCTATTCCAGATAAGGAAGAGGATAACCCTTTTCTTTGCCAGATTCCCTCAAAAACATAGAAATCCTGAAATTTCTTTTTTTCGAAATGCATTGGAGGTCATTTTCCGTTACGGTATTTTTTTTGGAGGGAGAAGAGAAAACTGGATAGAATGTGACAATTTCAGACGTAATAATCATCAAAAGAAGCAGAAAAAGGTATGGACAATTCAACTTGTCTCCTGCAACCGGACATGTCCGGTGAACCAAGCTTAATTTTATGAACTGATCTGTATAATCCGGTTCAAGTTCTAAATTAATTCAGTAACGATTCAGATGAACCTAGAAGCCGGAACGTTGTAGATCTCGGAGAGCTTCTTCGCCATCATTCTGCTGATAGGCTTTCTATCATTCTCAAGATTTGAAATGAACTGCTTTGTAGTTCCAAGCATCGTGGCAAGCTCTGGCTGAGTCATTCCTTTTAATTTGCGATAGAAACGAAGAGTTCTGCCGGGAGTATCCTTTGCAGCTTCTTCCTTATACCATTCCATATCCTCAACATTCATCATATCGTCTTCTTCGATTTTCACGTTATAAAATCTATCGTAAAACCCATAGTCTTGGCTATGGATGGAAGGCTGATTTGCTATAATATTGATGATGGTGAACGAAGCCTCTTCAAAGGAACAAAACAGCATTGTAGATACAGCATGTAAAGACACAGGAGATTGTACTGTGCATATGCCCTGCCATCCTGTTCCGGAACCATCAGCGGGAACAGCCAAACCGTGCTGGGATCCGCAGGATATACCCTTCAGGCAGAAGCTCGGTGTATGCAGCAGGGAGTACCTGATGGAGCGCAAACAGCATACCCTGTGCGTGAAGCTCCGGAAGGATGATGATTTCTCCTTCCTCAATGTCCGCATCAATATCTGCGGAGCGATATGGAATGCAGGCTGCACCATCATGCGGGAATACTACAAGAATACAGGAAAGACCATGACGAAAGGCATGCTGTACGCACAGCTTGGCGAGATGCGCAAGCATATACCGTCCTGGAGCCTTGTATACTCTCAGGTTCTCCAGCAGGTAGCTGACAGGATACTGGCCGCATACGAGCTGTTCTTCACGAACATAAAGAAGAAAAAGAACGGTGCGAAGCTGAAATGCTCTCCTCCGAAGTGCCATAAGATAAGGAAGCAGAAGTCGATGACGTTCAAGCAGTACGGCAAGGGCTTCTTGTTCACAGGGCCTGGAGAGGTGACGATACAGGGGAAGAAATTCAGATACTACGATTCATATGACGGGCTTCTGGAGCAGGCTGCGGTCCACACGATGACAGTCAAGAGGAACAGTCTCGGCGAGATATTCCTATACATTACATGCTCTGCTGACACCAAGGGTGAAAGCTGGGAAGGCAGAAGTGCGGTGGGGATGGATTTCGGGCTGAAGCGGTTTCTGACACTGTCGGATGGGACAGTCATCGAGCATCCGGAGTTCTTCAAGCAGTATACGAAGGAAATAAAAGGGCTTAACAGAGCGCTATCGAGAAAACAGGGAGGCAAAAAGGGAGAAGCGTGGTCATCAGGCTATAAGAAATCCCTTGAGGACCTTGCCCGGCTGCATCTGAAGATAGCGAACCAGAGGCGCGACTGGTTCTACAAGCTCTCGCGCGAGCTCTGCAAGAGGTACTCCATAATATGCATCGAAGACCTTAATATGAAGGCAATGCAGATGCATAAGCACTGGGGGCGGAAGGTCAGCGACTATGCGTATTCCGAATTCGTTCTGATACTCAAGGGCATAGCAGAGAAGTTCGGGACGGCTGTGGTGGAGGTGGGAACCTTCTTCCCTAGTACCCGCACATGCAATGAATGCGGTCACGTCAATGATAAGATGGCACCAGATATAAGGACCTTCGTCTGCGAGGAATGCGGGTATACGATAGACCGCGATCTTGGGGCAGCGATAAACATTCTCAGTGAAGGACTGAGGATACTGAGAGAAACGAAGGCAGACTCTGCCTGAGAATAAAGAGGGTGGGCATACCCTCATGCCCGCTAAGCCTCGTAAGACCGCATAAAGGGTGCGAAACGCGCTCTGCGGCAGGGGTTTGGGCAGGAATCCCCTCGGGCTTGCCCAGGGAGAATGTCAACAGCACCATATTCAGAGACAAGGCTCTGAATAAGTTTTCTAGGTACATCCCCATTCAGAGAGAACTCAGTATGGGGCCTTCTCACGACTACCAACATACTCCACCTCCACAATCAGTTTTCCTTTCTCACTTCTCCAGCAGACAACCCATCGATATGCAATGTGGCAATGATAGGTATTCTCGCCAAGTTTGCTATAGTTATGGTATCCGGGTTGTACCGGACCAGAAGCCTTGATGTCATTGATAAGACGATAAAGCGTTTCCCTCGCATTGGATGGCATCTGCCTTATGATTTTATTATTAAAAGAACTTTTACGTCCGTCTCCCACGTCCATTCTGGAAGTTGTAATTATAATTATTGATATGGAATTTAATGGCACTTAAAACGGGTACTAAGATAGCAAGGAAAATATAGGAATTTCCATGGAATCCTAGTAAATTCCTATATTTGAAATAAGGTAGTAACTTGTTGGCATACGGTAAATTATGTGAACTCTCTGAAAAAATGGTAAAGTATCCTCTTCCGTTGTTTAAATGGCAGTTTCTGTCATCTCAAAATCCACTCAGTCTCTGCTTCAAAGACAGGTGTCAAAGAACCATCTTCCTCTTTCTTCACGATGCGTGTGAAGAATGTCGGGTTGTCTTCAGAGAGAGGATTCTCATCTTCAGAATAGGTTTCCACCGCAATCTCATCCCCATCGAATGTCTGCTTTATCCAGTGGCAGTCGATAGTATGCAGTCTGTGTGAATCCTGGAACGAGAACGGGAAGGCATCAACGAGCCAGTTTATGTAGCTTATATTGTTGATGTGCCCATTTGTATCCGTATCGTAATAATTTGTTTTCGGAATAAGGTCAGGAAGACTGAAGCCTTTGAAATCCTCTGCGATTCTCAGCCTTCCGATATCCGGATCAATGAACCTGAGGCTTTTGTCTGGGAGCGTGAAGTATTTAAGAGCTTCATCAGGTCTTACGGGTCTTTTTCTGTTAAGATCGAGTACAACCCAGTGGCTGATAGCTGTGAAAACAGTTTCCCCTGAATCATCCTTTCCCTCAACCAGACGCGGGGCGAAGAGGCGGAATGGCATCTCTGCCCATGTCTCCAGGTTTACATTCTCCCTCCAGTCTGCAAGACGGTCTATTGTTATC
Organism: uncultured Spirochaetaceae bacterium; assembly: GCA_944392975.1. Taxonomy (GTDB): domain Bacteria; phylum Spirochaetota; class Spirochaetia; order Sphaerochaetales; family Sphaerochaetaceae; genus Ornithospirochaeta. Next base: position 15,400 of record CALXYN010000013.1, read on the forward strand.
TTTGCTCTCACGATGACCCAGGTCTTGTTCTCTGTTTCTACCATTTCGGGAATGCCACAATGAAGGTCTGTCGAGTGTTTTGCAGCTACTTCCTGAAGCATTGAGAAATAGAAGGGTATTCTTGCTTTGAAGAATCTGTCTGTATCCGCGCTGCGGACTTCCATGACATCATATCCGATACCATTTTCATCAATTCTGAACATCGTCTTCTGCCTTTCTGTAGAATAAAAGGATTGATCTGCCGTATTTTCTTTCATCAATCAGTGAGAAACTGCCGTCCTTTTCTGGCCACAGTTTTCTTTCCTCTGTTGGAATATGGATTATGAAAAGGCCGTTATCCTTGACGCTTTTTCCCTTTTCCGCGGCGTGCAGAATCTGAATCTTATCCTGCATTGGGAACGGAGGATCCGCGTAGACAATCGAATATCTGTACGAACCGGATGAAAGAAAGCGCAACGCATCAATCATGAAAAGCCTGTGGCTCTCTTCTACAAATGAGAGATTCTTTTCAATTGTTGCTTTCTTGCCTTTGTCTGCTTCTACAAGGTGCACAGGATCTGCACCTCTGGATGCTGCTTCGATAGCAACACATCCAGAGCCGGAGAAGAGGTCAAGAAACGAGAGCCCTGATAAATCTCCAAGGATGGAGAAAAGGGACTCCCTCATTCTGTCCATTGCAGGCCTGATGACACCTGGTGGGCACTGGACCTGCCGTCTGACGTATTTTCCTCCCGTTATTCTCATGTTTCGAGATTAGCTAAATAGTGGTATTTTGTTCAAGCTTCCTCTGGCCAGAGTCCGATTTCCGGAGCTATCTTTGTCATTCCATCGATAGCAAGCTGGATCACATCCTGTGTCTCCATGCCAAGCATCTCAGTGCCCTTTGTGATTACTTCCCTGTTTACCCCGGCAGCAAATGACTTGTCCTTCCATTTCTTCTTTATTGACTTAACGGAGATTCCTTTCATCTTCTCCGGTCTCATCAGAGCTGTTGCAGTTATGAGGCCTGTAAGCTCATCTACGGTGAATAGCATCTTTTCCATCATTTTCTCTGGTTTTACATCCGTCACCATGCCATATCCATGTGAGCAGACTGCATGTACAAGCTCTTCCGGAGCATTTATTTCAGCAAGCAGCTCTGGAGCTTTCCTGCAATGCTCTTCTGGGAATTTCTCCCAGTCTATATCGTGCAGAAAACCTACGATTCCCCAGAAATCCGGATCCTCTCCGTATCTTTCTGCTGCTTCCCTCATTACAGCTTCTACAGAAAGTGCATGATGATAAAGGCTTTCCGATTCATTATATTTTCTGAAAAGCTTTTCAGCTTCTTCTCTTGTCACTGCCATGATTTCCTCCTGATGTAAGCGATATTCATTGTATTAAGATAGGTGCAAAGACCTAAAGTATCCAGAGTCATTTCCTCTTTTTTTCAGATCTGTCTTGGCTGAATGAGGCTTCTGTGTTCCAACATCTGGTTTCGTAGTACTGCATTTTCAGCCTTCAGCAGTCCTTTGTCTTCTCTGATGATTCTCTCAGCTTCCGCTCTTGCTCTTTCGACGATATCGAGATCGCTTGTAAGGGAGGCAAATCTGAGATGCAGAAAACCGGATTGTCTTTCCCCTGTCATCTCCCCTGGTCCTCTTATCTCCAGGTCCTTTTCCGCTATTCTGAAACCATCGTTTGTTTCTCTCATCACAGTAAGTCTGGATTTTGCCTCTTCTGTAAGTCCTTTTCCGTAGACAAGGAAGCAGTAGGAGGCGAGGGTGCTTCTTCCGACTCTTCCTCTGAGCTGATGCAGAGCAGCAAGTCCGAATCTTTCAGCATGCTCGATGATGATGCAGGTTGCTTCAGGGATATCTATTCCGACTTCTATGACAGAAGTTGCAACAAGGTACTGAAGTTTCTTTTCCCTGAAATCGCGGAGAATCCTCATCTTTTCATCATCCGGCAGTCTTGAATGGATGAGAGCCGATGGAACATCTGGATACTTTTCCTTCAGGAAGTCGAACATGGTTGTCACATCCCTCAAATCACCTTCACCCTCATCGTCGATACGAGGGTATACGAAATATGCCTGATGACCACGCTGGAATTCGACAGCGACAGCTTTATACATCTCATCACGCCTTGTTTCATTTACAAGATAGGTCTTTACAGGAATTCTTCCCTTTGGCATGGAGTGAAGGACGGAGACACTGTAATCGGCAAACAATGTTAGTGCCAGAGACCGTGGAATGGGGGTGGCTGTCATTGAGAGAATATCTGCATTCTTTCCTTTGTTCATCAGTGCTTCTCTCTGCTGGACGCCAAACCGATGCTGCTCGTCGATGATTGCGTATCCGAGATTCTTAAAGCTCACATCCTCGGAAAAGAGTGCATGTGTTCCTATTACAAGGTCAGTAGTTCCTTCTTTCAATGATTTTAAAAGAAGCCGTCTGCTTTCTCCTTTGACGCTACCTGTGATGAAGGCAACCCGTACTCCCAGAGGCATGAGAAGCTCTGCCGCTCCGTCTGCATGCTGTCTTGCAAGAAGCTCCGTCGGAGCCATGAAGGCAACCTGTTTTCCCTTGTCTATTGCATGAAGTGCGGTAAGCCAGGCAACTAGGGTTTTTCCTGATCCGACATCTCCCTGCAAAAGCCTGTTCATCGGGATTGGACTGTCCATGTCCTCCCGGATTTCCTCAGCAGCTTTCAGCTGGTCTTCTGTCAATGAGAATGGCAGTTTTTTCAAAAGCTCCTCTTCGCGTTTTGTTGGATGACTTTTCTTTCTCTCTGTATTTGGTTTTTCCCTAAGCACGGAGAGTTCCATCAGAAAGAGCTCGGTGAATGCAAGCGTATCCAAAGCTTTTCTGGCATCTTCCATTGAAAGCGGGAAATGAAGGCGTTTATAAGCTTCATCGTGGTGCATCAGACCTTCTTTCTCATACATCGATAAAGGAAGCTCATCAGGAATTGGGGAAAGCGCGAGTAGGGAATATTCTGCAGCGCGCCGCATCGTCTTTTCGGTAAGGCTTCCTGTGAGAGGGTAAACGGGGAGAATTCTGCCAATACCAGCTTCTTCCCGTGTTCTTTTTATTTCAAATGATGATATCTGATAGACACCGCGGTTTTTCATGGCTTTGCCATATATGTACCAGCTTGTGCCTGTCATCAGCTGCTGCTTGAGAAAGTATCTGTTGAAACAGAGAATCTCAATTCTTGTCCCATCATCATCCATTGCCAGGACTTTCAGTGTCCGGCCTGCTTTCGAGCTGAACTCCGCGTGTGAGAGCACTGTTATCCTGCAGGATATCGAAGGGTCATCGATACTTGCTTCTCTGATTCGCCTTTCTTCCCTCCTGTCGTCATATGCGCGGGGGCGCAGGGAAATCATGTCGCGGAGGGTTGTGACACCAAGGGATGAAAGGTCATCGCTGGCCTTTTTCCCAATTCCCGGTGCCTCTGTGATCCTCCGTCTGTCTGTCATCTCAGAGCGGTATCCTCATTGCAAGATCTGCAAGTATTATGAAAGCTCTCTTCAATACGAAATAGAGTGCGATATTTATCAGAAGGGAGATGAGTGCGACTGTGCTTTCTTTTGGGATTCTTGTTCCAAAACTCTTTCTCACGAGATTTGAAATCGGGTCAGAGAACTGACCAGACATGTTATACATCATAGGATTACGCGAGAATGCGGCAACCGTCCTGAAGATGAGCATGATGATTGAAAAAAAGAGAAAGATTGAGATGCCATATGCCCAGAATGCATAGATGATGTTTGCGAGAATTATTCCCAGCGTCAGGAATCCGTAATTTCCGAACACTGAAAGCAGAGTCTGTACGACGGCAATCACTCCGACTGCAAATACCGGGGAGAAATCAAGCATGCCCATTCTTGCTGTTGAGGAGCGGAATAGGGACAGGTAAGGGTCCACGATTTTTGCCATGTAGTATGTGAATGAACCCGGTCTCGGATAAGGACGAACCCATGAAAGGATGATCCTTATCCAGATCAGAAACGAGTATATTTCAAGTAGTCTTGCCGCAAAAAGCGAAATAGACATCAGTGTGTGATGCATCATGTCCTCCAATTAGAAGTTAAGAAATCCAGACCTTCTTGACCAGTGGTTTCGACTCAAGTTCTTCAAGAAGCGTACGGGAATAGTCTACATGGTACATTCCTCCGGCTCTCAATTCCTCAGAACGGTTTCCATCAATGGTGAATGATACTGGAATAAAACCCTCATGATCCTGCAATGATTTTCCAATCTCTCTCAGTTCCTCCGTTCTGTATGTCTCGCTCTTTCTAAGCTGAATGTGAACCATTGTCACAGCTTCTGGTTTGAGTTCCTTTGGAGAAACGACAGAGGAGAGTGTGAATGATAGCCTCGTGTCTCCTTCTTTTTTATGGAATACTCCTCTGAATCCATAAATCTGATCATCCTCGATTTTGTCCCTTATGAGCTCGTATGTTGAAGGGAATGCGACAGCATCCACATCGCCTTCCTTTGTCTGCAATGTGAAGATTCCCATCTTCTCCTTTTTGGCTTTTGTAATTACCTGCCTTGTTGCAGTGACAAGAGCTATAAGGGATGTTTCCTGCTCAAACGGAATTGTATCTGGATCTGAGAGGTTTACCCGCACAGAGGCAGCTATCTCTCGTTCGTATTCATCGAGAGGATGGCCCGAGATGTAGAAGCCAAGGTATTCCTTTTCCATCTGCAGTTTCTCTGCAAGCGGAATCGGCTCTGCTCCTCTCATCTTGAAGTCGCCAACAACCGGATCATCTGTTCCAAAGAGTGAGAGCTGGCCATATGCTGTCGATTCCTTTGCTTCCCTGTCGAATCTGAGAGCATCTTCGAGATTCTCAAGAAGTGTTGCCGTATCCGTTCCTGTCTCATCAAAAGCCCCTGCCTTGATCAGGGATTCGATGGTCTTCGAGCTTATGGCTTCACCTTGTCTGGATAGGAAATCCATGAAATCCTTGTATGGACCATGAGCTTCACGTTCCTTGATGATTTCCCCGACGACGTTCTCTCCCACATTCTTGATACCTGCAAGGCCGTAGATGATATTGCCATCAACGACGTTGAAATGCTTTTCTGATTTATTTATGGAAGGCGGAAGTATCTTCAGGCCATACTTTGGAGCAAGGTTGAGATACTCTGTGAATTTCGCAGGATTGTTCATTTCGTTGGTGAGGTTCGCTGCGAGAAATTCTGCAGGGTAGTTTGCCTTCAGGAATGCAGTCTGGTATGCGACGATTGAATATGCAACAGCATGCGATTTGTTGAAACCATATCCTGCAAAAGGTTCCAGGATGTGGAAAATCTCCTCGGCATGCTCTTCTGTGAATCCGTTCTTTACAGCACCAGCCTTGAATTTGATAAGCTCTTCGGCAAGCTTTTCCTTCTTTTTCTTACCCATGATACGTCTGAGGTTGTCAGCTTGTCCCAGTGTGTAACCCGCTATGATCTGGGCAACCTTCATTACCTGTTCCTGATAGACAATGACTCCATAGGTTTCCTTGAGCTCATCCTCAAGACATGGATCGGGGTATTTGATAGGTATTCTGCCAAACTTTGCATCGATGAACTGGTCGATGAACTGCATCGGGCCCGGTCTGTAAAGTGCGTTCAAAGCAACAAGCTCTTCTATCGTCTGTGGATGTTCTCGTCTGAGGATATCAGCCATGCCGTCTGATTCAAACTGGAACACGCATTTGGAATCTCCCCTGCACAGCATGTCGAAGGTCTTCTGGTCTCTTTCATCGATTTTGTTGATATCGAAATCTGGTTCTTTCTTATGTATGAGCTCTACTGTGTGCTTGATGAGTGTGAGAGTCTTCAGTCCCAGAAAGTCCATCTTTACGAGTCCACAGTTCTCAATCTGTGTCATCGGATACTGGGTGGATATTGATCCTGTTTTAGGATCTGCGTAAAGCGGTACGTACTGATCAAGGTTTTCCCGCCCGATAACAACACCTGCCGCATGGAGTGACGAATGCCTGTTAAGACCTTCAAGACGTCTTGCTGTATCAAAGAGTTCTGCATACAGCGGTCCTCTGTTCTCAATCTCTTTCAGCCTTGGCTCCAGCGCGAAGGCTTTGTCGAGAGTCATCTTCAATTCATCGGAGATGAGGGCACAGATTTTGTTGGACTCCTCATATGGGATATCAAGGACACGGCAGACATCCTTCACGACCTGTTTCGGCTTCAGTGTTCCGAATGTGATAATCTGGCCAACCCGGTCTTTCCCATAATGTTCAGTAACATAGTCTATGACCTGGCTTCTTCCCTCGAAGCAGAAGTCAACGTCGAAATCCGGAAGGGATACTCGCTCAGGATTCAGAAAGCGTTCGAAGATGAGATTGTACTTCATCGGATCGACGTCGGTGATGGTCGTTGCATATGCAACGAGTGAGCCCGCGCCGCTTCCTCGTCCAGGACCTACCGGTATATTGTGTGTTTTTGCCCAGTGAATGTAGTCGCGGACGATAAGGAAGTATGCAGGGAAGTCCATCTGAATGATGATTCCAAGTTCGTAATCCAATCTCTGCTGCAGTTCGGGAGTGACTACCGGATATCTTGCCTTCAGACCTTCATTGGCAAGATATGTAAGGTACTCCGCATCGCTTTTGAACTCTGGTGGAATAGTGCACTTTGGAAGAATAGGGCCAGGAAATGCGATTTCAAGGTGGCAGCGCTCTGCAATCTTGCCGCTGTTCTCCACGGCTTCCGGACACCATGAAAAGAGCTCAGCCATCTCTTCCGGAGTGCGGAAATAAAATTCTCCTTCTTTATAGCGGAGTCTGTTTTTGTCTGTTTTCTTAGATGCTGTTCCGATACAGAGAAGTGTGTCATGTGCATTCCAGTCATCCTTTTCGATGTAGTGGATGTCATTAGTGCATACAGGAGGAATGTCGCATTCGCGGGCAAGACGGAGAATCAGGGGCAGAATCTTCTTGTCTTCAGGTAGTCCGTGATCCTGCATCTCCAGATAGTATCTGTCTCCGAAGACGCTCTTGTACCAGAGTGCTGTTTCCTTCGCTTTCTCGTAATTATCATGAAGAAGGTTCTGGGCTATCTCTCCAGCAAGACAGGCAGAGAGACAGATGATGTCCTCGCTATGAGCTTCCAGTACTTCATGGTCAATTCTCGGTTTGTAGTAAAACCCTTCTTTATAGGAGATTGAATTGAGCTCCATCAGATTGTGGTAGCCTTTATCGCTCATCGCCAGACAGATAAGGTGGTAGTATCTGTTTCCCTCTGAAGAGGGTGATCTGTCCCGTCTGTTATGGGAGATGTAGAATTCGCAGCCGACAATTGGATTGATGCCCTCTTTCTTGCATGCTTCATAGAAAGTAACGGCACCGAACATGTTTCCGTGGTCAGTTATGGCAAGGCTTGTCATTCCGCATTCTTTTGCCTTTGCCATGTATTTCGGTATGGATGCAGCTCCGTCAAGGAGCGAATAATCCGTATGATTGTGTAGGTGTACAAAGCTCATTGCATCGGATTATAAGCGATGGAGATGTTTTTGTCCTCTCATCTTTCCTCAGTAGGTATGGTGAGTGTCTCTTCATTCAATGCATCTATGATTTCATACAAGAGTACTCTTGTCCTTGTCTTCTGCAGCGGAGAAATATTCTGGAAAGAAGATTCTATGAAAGTGAATATCATGGATTCCAGTGTATTCAGCTCCTCATCGTAGACAGGGAAACGGAGGGAGGAGAAGATGTTGTCTATATCCCTTGAGTAACAGACGCCGTGGGTAGGGTATGTGAATGCGATTTTAGGGTTGATGAGAATGTCCTGGTCAAGCATTGCGGTGAAAGCTACCGCAACGGAATTCTCGGGATCCAGCATGAAAGAACCGACTTCCTTGAAGTACTGGCAGTTCTTTTCTATGAATGCAATCCTCACACGGGAAATCATGCCCTGTGGTGGCAGTACTATCCTTCCGCTTTTGTCCAGAAGTCTTGTAATCTGAAGCCATCTTGAATGGAGTCTCTTCTTCTTTATGAATCTGACTTCTGCTGTCGCATCGAGTGCGATGAGGGTTCCAGGGAAAGAAGTCGTGAAATCTTTTGTTGCTATTGTTCCTCCGATTGTCGCCCTTCTTGTGATGAGCCTGCTGCCGATTTTCTGTATGTTTTCAATGAGGGCTCCTGGCAGAACTGCCTTTCCGGTACTGAGTATCTCGTCGAGCGTAACCATTGCCCCGAACTCTGCAAATCTGTCATTTCTCTGGAATCTATGCAGTTCCTCGATATCTCCGAGATAGATGATTTCGGCATTCATCTTTCTTGAAGGGTAGGAATCTGGTCTGGACATGATGAAAGTTCCGCCTGCCCACAGGGAGGAGGTAGGATAGTGCAGAATGACAGTTGCATATTCGCTGAGGTTCTTCGGCGTGTGGATATTAGGCGAACTGAGACCTTCGTACATTTCTCTTTCTCCTTATTTCGATGCCGCGGCGGACTATCATGATCTCGTCTTCCGGATCCATGCATGGACACTTTACGATGGAAAGCTCCTTCAGGATCTCTTCAGGATTTGTGATTCCCTCGTCTATCAGGGATTCAAAAATCAGCGAGCGCGATGCATAGCACTCCGGACAAGGATAGCTGCCAACGCTCTCATATGCTTTTTCTATATCCTTCATGTTCTTTGATTTTCTGAAGGACTCAAAGGTGGTCACATTCTTTCCTCTGATCTCAAAAGCCGGAACCATACATGAAAGCATGACCTTGCCATCAACAAGCACGGTACAGAGTCCGCACATTGCGCCATTGCAATGGTTGACAGTGTCATTGTCACCGGTATTGTCGCGGAGAATCAGGGAGAGGGGTTTGTCTGAGTTGAGTGAGAGGGTGAGTGTCTTTCCATCAATTGTACAGTCAATCTTCATGTTTTTCCTCCCGGAATGCCTGATTTATCTCCTCCGCTGTTATCGGAAGGGAAGAGGCGTGTCTTCCGGCGGCCTGTTTCATTGCATTTGACAGAGCACCAAGAGTAAGCCCCCTTGCAAGCTGTTGCACAGAAGATATCGTGTCGTCTGTTCCATCTTCTGATATATCGAGATGAATTCTGAAGGAAAGCGGTATATTCATTCCGTTCTCCCGCAGCGTCATCATGATTGTTCGTCTGAGCGAGTTCTCTAGCGAAGAGCGGTCCATGATGGTCGGGAAAGTGAAAGCTCCCCAGATATTATAAACTGAAGGAATCATCGACAGCTTGTCGATTCTCACCTCACAGGCTATCGCGCCATAGCCTGAATTCTCGAACTCGCATGGATAGTATGTATTTTCCGCATCGAATTTAAGCGATACAGGAAGCTTTTCTGTATCCTTGATGACATTGAGTCTCTTTGCAGCATTGTCGAGCTGCAACGTGAATGATGATACAAGGCGTGAAAGCACGTCAGGACCCGTGTCCAGAGTATCAGGCCCCTGATCAAGGAAGAGTACACCTTCAGGGCGGCCGGGAATGATTTTATCTGAAATCCTCTTTTTCCAGAGCTTCATCGTTTTCTGGTGCGTCATTGCTGATGTGTTTATCGTGATGTTCTGCTTCTGGGTGAATGTCATCATTGCATAAAATCCGGTCTCTTTGGACAGTGTTGTGGAGAATCCTGAAATGCCCGCTCCAGATGCGATGCCGATTCCCTTAAGGTATCCAAGGAGCCCGAATTCTTCTTTCTGGAAAGTATTGGCAGACCACTTCCTGTCAAATGATGATGCCCTGACTACGGATTCCAGACACTTTTTCTGTTCATCCATGTCAAAACCAGGTATGTAATCCGTGAACTTCCGTTTCTCTTTTTCAATCATCATTCTGTAGAGATACGGTGTTGTGCCGGCAATCTCAGCAAGCCGAGATATATGATACTCTGTTGAGGCAAGCGCTTCACTGTAACCAAGGGAACCACAGAACGAGGCCGTTGGTTTTGGAGATGATGTTATCTTCACGCTTCCTCTGAATCCCTTGAGAGGATATGGCGGAATAAGGCCTGTCATTGCCTGTCTCTGATACTCTTCAGGAAGGAATGCGAATGCACCCTGGTCAACAGTCATCTCAGCCGTCTCGAATACCGGTTTTGAATCTTCATCAAGAAGCACTCTCCTCTTTACATTCACTGCAGGACGGGAGAAGAATCCTTCATCTCTTATTTCTGATGGAAGCCCTGTTTTGATGGTTGCAGTAGCTGCAATAGCAGCAAAGACTGCCGGTGCAATCAGAAACTCATCGTGTTTCGAAGTGTATGGAAGAACATGGACAATGATGTTCCTTTTCGGATAACCTGTGGCCCTTTCAACTGTATCCCTGATTAAATCTGTCCATTGGGTAGGTGCTTCAATATGCATATTCGCACCATCCATCCAGGCTGTGACCGTAAAAAGCTTGTTGTTTCTTCTGGCAATTCTAGTAAGAGAGAAATCAGTTTCTGTTTCTCTGTATTTACCGTCTGTATTCTCATCCATTTCTCCCCAGCCATATTCAAGAGTGTCTGGGAGGTCCTGTTCTTCTGCCTCTTCTCCTAAAGCTTCTGTAGTAAGCCCGATTTCCCTCATCATCAGCTCAGCAGATTCGTAGTCAGGAGCAAAAAGGGCAAGAATGACCTGCTCGGGAAATGATATTGTTTCCTTTGCAATCAGGGGCATGGAACGGCCAAAGAACTGTATGGTATTGTTTCCGGGGAGGTCTCTTCCCGTAATGACAAGATACCTGGAATCCAGGTTTGGAAGCTTCAGCTCAGAGATGCGCTCATTGCCTTTCTTCGCATGAAGAAGGATGCCGCAGCGCATATTGTAACGTGAGAAGTTCTTACGGTCAGCCATGAATAGAAGGATACCATCTCTGAAGGTACAGTGCAACGACGATACTCCTGTGCTATCATCCAGAATATGAATATCAAGGAAGAGATGGACAGGCTCACCGAAGAGCTGAAAGTATATCAGGATAAATACTATAAAGAGGGTATTTCCCTTGTTTCAGATAATGAATATGACAGACTCACTGACCGGCTGATAGCCCTGGAACAGGAACATCCAGAGTTCCAGCACCCGGATTCTCCCACAAAGCGTGTAGGCTCAGATCTTACCAATGATTTTCCGGAAGTGAGGCATACAATACCTGTCCTTTCCCTGGATAAAGCCTATTCAGACGAAGCTGTTCTGGATTTTTTCTCCCGCTCGATACAGAAGGAAGGAGGTTCGCTTTCCTTCGCAGCTGAGGAGAAAATCGATGGTATCTCAATGGTTCTTTATTATGAGAATGGTATTCTTACCCGGGCTGTCACGAGAGGTAACGGCGAAGTGGGAAATGATGTGACGGCAAATATCATGACTATTGGAGCCGTCCCGCTTTCCCTTCCGGAGAATCTGGATATCGCAGTCAGGGGAGAGGTTTATCTTAATAAAGCAGATTTTGAGCGTTTGAACGAAGCTGAACCTGATGAAGCAAAAAAGGCCGCTAATCCCAGAAATCTTGCGGCCGGTACCGTCAGAAGACAGAAAAGCAGCGAAGCGGGAAGAGTTCCGCTCACTATTTTCTGCTATGAGGGATTCTGGAGCAATAAAGAAGAGACACCATCTGATCATCTTCATATCCTTTCCCGGCTCAAGAGGCTGGGGTTCCGTATCAATCCGCATCTTGCCTTCTTTGATTCAGATAAAGAGAAGGCAGAAAGGAAGATTGCAGCTGCAGGTCTTGACGGAGAGGCTTATGCATTTTCTGAAATCGATGAATTCATAAAGAAGAAAACAGCTGAGAGAAAGGGTCTTCCATATGAAATAGACGGTCTTGTATTCAAAATCAATGAGCTGGATGTCAGGGAACGCTTTGGATATACAGAGCATCATCCAAGATGGGCTATCGCTTATAAGTTCGAGGCTCCGCAGGCAGAGGCAAAGCTCAAGGGAATTACCGTTCAGGTAGGACGGACAGGCCGTATTACTCCTGTTGCTGAGATTTCCCCGACAAAACTCGGAGGTTCAACAATAAGACGAGCTACGCTGCATAACCAGGAATACATTGAGGAGCTGGAGCTTGCGATAGGAGACACTGTCTCAATCTCCAAGCGCGGCGATGTCATTCCCGCTGTCGAGAATGTGATTGAAAAAAACAATGAAGGGAACACGACATATCATCTTCCACCAGATTGTCCTTGCTGTCATACACCTATTGTCCAGATAGGAGGTCTGCAGTACTGTCCGAATTATGATTGTCCCGATCAGGTAAAAGGCAGAATTGCCTATTTTGCCTCTACTGACCAGATGGATATAGAGACTCTGGGACCGAAAACAGTTGAGCTTCTCTATAATGCCGGTATCCTCAGAAGCATTGAAGATATTTACAATGCTGATTACACCAGAGCTTCCGATCTTCCGGGAATAGGCGAAAAGAGCATCAAACTTCTTCTGAAGGGAATAAAAGAGAGTCTGGAGCGTCCTTTTGTGACAGTTCTCTCTTCTCTTGGTGTTGCTGATATTGGAAAAAAGAGCGCGGAGATTCTTGTCAAAAACGGTTTTGATTCAATGGCAAAAATACTCAATGCTGTCGACAGAAATGACAAAGAAGCTTTCGCATCGATTCCAGGATTTGGAGAGCTGACAGCAGAACGTATCATCTCATCATTCTCTTCTCAATCTCTGAGAAAGACTATAGAAGAACTTGAGAAAGCCGGTATTCATATGGATGTGGCTAAAGATGCCAAAGAAGAGAGCAAGGAGCAGATCTTTAGTGGAGAAGTCTGGTGTATTACAGGTTCTTTCAAGAACTTCAACCCTCGCACGAAGGCCCTTAAGGAGATTGAGAAAAGAGGCGGACGTACTGTCAGTTCCGTAACTTCCAAGACCACACATCTTCTTGCTGGAGAAGGTGGAGGCTCGAAGAGGGCGGAGGCAGAAAGGCTTGGTGTGAAAATCGTCACAGAGGATGAATTTATGAAAGCTATTGGCACTGAAGAGGCAAAGGAAGAGGGTGAAGATGGTCAGCTTTTTCTTTTCTAGTGTACCAACCGGCTTAAATAATGTATAAGGAGGCTGGAGGCATTAATGAATATTCTTGCAGAAGAACTGAATAACACGCTTTCCGATTCGGTAGCATATGGCTTTCTGTCACCTGTTGGCAGAAGAATGTACTTCCCGAAGGGAATAGTAGCGCAGAGCGATGAAGCTAAGGAAAAGGCTAAGAAATTCAACGCCACTGTCGGTCTGGCTACAGAGAAAGGACAGCCTTTCTATCTTCAGGATATCTACTCCCAGTTCAAGGAAGGAGCATTGAAGCCTGCTGAGGTCTTCTCTTACGCACCGGGTGGTGGAGACAAAACTCTCAGAGGCCTCTGGCGCGACAGCATGCTTGAAAAGAACCCGACACTCAAGGGCAAGAAGATTTCCCTTCCTCTTGTTACTGGTGGTCTGACACATGCAATAAGCATGGTTGCCCAGATGTTTGCAAGTGAGGATGACTGCATTGTCTGCCCCGATCTCTTCTGGGATAACTATGATCTCATCTTCCGCGACCTTGTTGGTGCTCAGCCAGTGCTTTTCCCGTTCTACGGAAAAGATGGTGGCTTCAATGTCGAAGGAATGAAGAATGCGCTTCTTTCCGTACCAGGGAATTATGCAAGAATCATTCTCAACTTCCCGAATAATCCGACTGGCTATACTCCGTCAAAGGAAGAGGCGAGGAAGATTGTCGATGCCGTTGTCTCCGTTGCTGATACAGGTAAGCACGTAATGGTTATTTCCGATGATGCTTATTTCGGACTTTTCTTTGAGGAAGATACGGAAAAGGAGTCTCTTTTCTCCTTCTTTGCAGATGCTCATGAGAACATCTTTGCCGTCAAAGGCGATGCTGCAACTAAAGAGGAAATGGTCTGGGGCTTCCGTGTTGGCTTCCTGACATATGCATCAAAGGGTTTTACAGATGCACACCTCGATGCTCTTACGAAGAAAACTCTTGGCATGATCCGTTGCTCTGTTTCTAACTGCGACAGACCTGGCCAGAGCCTGATTGTAAAGGCAATCCAGAATGGAGAGCATTATGATGAGGACAAGGCAAGGATCTTCAGTGAGATGAAGAAGCGCTATGAGATTGTCCACAAGGCTGTTTCGAAACATAAGGATGAGAGTGTTCTTACTCCTTATCGTTTCAACTCCGGTTACTTCATGGCTTTTGATACTCATGGAAAGAATGCCGAAGAGCTCAGGACCTATCTTCTTGATAAATACCAGATTGGTGTTATCAACATCATGGGTGGCACTCTCCGTCTGGCTTTCTGTTCAGTTGAGCCGGAAGGTCTTGAAGAGCTTATCGACACTGTTTATAAGGCGGCTGCAGAGATATGGAGCTGAGTACGAAGCTGTACATCCTCAATGATGATGGAAAGAAGTTCATGGGAGCAGGTGTCCTGTGGCTTCTGGAGCGCATTGAGGAAACAGGTTCGCTTCTTGCAGCAAGCAAGAGTATGGGACTGTCGTATACTAAAGCAAGATTGATGCTTGAGATGCTGGAAACAGCAGTAGGGCGTCCTGTACTGGATAGAAAAAAGGGAGGGGCGGAGCGCATTGGTGCGACGCTTACACCTTTTGCAAAGGAATATATTTCCCTTTACAGGGAATTCCAGGCAGAAGCCAAGGCGGATGCGGAAAAGAGATTCAAAGATTTTTCGGCATCTGTCCAGAAGCTTATGGAGGAATATAAATGAATACTAATAGCAAGTCACAGTATGATTTTACGATTGAGACTCTTGGGCCAGCAAAGCTCAGTTCTCCAATCAGAATGTCAAAGCGTGGTGGAGACGGACTTGCAGACTATGTCCGTGACACAGACCGCATCCTCTTCTCCATCGAGGCTGAGGAGAGTGAGGGAAAGTCCCAGCTTCTTCATTCAGATACTCTTGAGATCGCGGGGCCTAGAGAGAAAATCTATTTCAATCCGGCACATGTCCATGCAGCTATCTGTACATGTGGTGGCCTCTGTCCGGGACTTAACAACGTCATCAGATCCGTTGTCCGCTGTTTCTGGTATCGCTATGGAGTGAGAAGAATCTCCGGTATCCAGTATGGCTATCTTGGACTTCTCGAGAATTCTCCATGGCCGGTTATTCCACTTGATCCGGATGTTGTCGATGACATTCTTGAAAAAGGTGGTACAATCCTCGGTTCAGCCCGTGGTGGCGGAAAGCAGGTTGAGGAGATTGTTGATTCTCTCGAAAGAATGAATATCAACATCCTTATCGCTATCGGCGGTGATGGCACTCTTCGTGGTGCTCAGGATATTGGAGAGGAAATCAAGAGAAGAGGTCTCAAAATCGCTGTTGTCGGTGTTCCTAAGACTATTGATAACGACCTTTCCTTCATCGATGCCTCATTCGGTTTTGATACAGCTGTTGCCCAGGTTGTACCTGTCATCAGAGGTGCACATGCAGAAGCTACAGGTGCTATTAACGGAATCGGTCTTGTAAAGGTAATGGGAAGAGAGTCCGGATTCATTGCAGCAAACGCATCTCTTGCACAGTCAGATGTCAATTTCTGTCTCATTCCTGAATCTCCATTTGATCTGGAGGGACCTAATGGTCTTCTTGAGAATGTGAAGAGAAGGCTTCTTGAAAGAGGTCATGCTGTTATTCTCATTGCAGAAGGTGCCGGTCAGGAATTCCTGCCTAAGACAAACGAGACAGATGCTTCTGGAAACCTGAAGTTCCATGATATCGGAATATTCCTTAAAGATGAGATGAAGAAGTATTTTGCAGAGCAGGGTATTTCCACAACCATCAAATACATCGATCCTTCATACATCATTCGTTCAGCCCCGGCAGACAGCTATGACTCGATTTACTGTGCAAGAATCGGTGCACATGCAGTTCATGCTGCAATGGCAGGAAAGACACAGTGTATCGCATCCCGCGTGAACAATCAGTTTGTCTATGTTCCTATCAAGGTTGCAGTATCAAAGCGCAGCCATGTTGATATCGAGGGATCTCTCTGGAGAGATGTTCTTGAAAATACAAGGCAGCCGTTCTCAATGAAGAACAACGAATGAAACATAATGCCTGATGAGGGTGCTCTCTTCTTCAAGAAAAGGGCACCTTTTTTATTTTCACTTTATCCGTTGTTTTCCATGTATACATTCGGCGATGATATTTTAGTGATAATTTTCGTTCCAATTATATTACAGAGAAAAATAATTGATGTTTTTATTTCATTCTGTATATGGATATAAGTGTGATAAAAACCGTAAATTCAAAAATGCATGAAAAAAAATTAAAAAAATCAAAAAATTTTTCAAAAACCTCTTTTCATACTCCGATGAAGTCGCTATATTATGGCCAGAAAGTGGAAGCAGAACTTCCATTCTAACCTCCTTTTGTTCCCCATAGCGGTTTACCTCCTTTTGTCCGCATGGGGTTTTTTATTTTCCTTTGCAATTGAGAATACAGGCTTGCATATCTGTATATACAGCTAGGGGTTAATAAATCTGCCATGCATGGTGTGCTCTTTATTGCGGTGTAATTTAGCCTGATATTTAGCCCAAAATCAAATTCTGACTATTTCCCATAAGCCCTCGGAGGTGGGCAATTATGGGCAGGTACAAAGAGCCTTATAGGTTAAAACAGGTAGGTAAGTACTGGTACTACAAAACACCAGATATGGCTTCTTTCAAAACAACAGGTGAAACAACCAAAGCAATGGCAAAGCATATTGTAACCCAGCTTATGCAAAGGGCTGTAGCTGGCAATCCAAATCCATTGTTCAAGGATTATGCAGAACCATTCTTTGACTGGGATAGATGTCCGCATGCAACAAGGCTTAGGGCTGAAGGAAAGCACATTAGTGAGCGTTATTGTAAGAATGAACGCAAATGGCTTGTCAAATATGTACTGAACTCAAAGCTTAGTAAAATGCGTATAGCTGATATAAGGCGGGGGAATCTTCTTGATTTCCGTTCCGGCTTACAGGCAAAGGGCATATCAGGTAATAACATTAACAGCATAATTAAGGCTATCAAGGTTGTATTTAGTGAAGCTGTATACCGTGAGAATATACCATACTATAGAGGGTAACTAGACTATAGTATGATAATTTTTCATTAGTCGGATACGTTCAATTGCATGAGACTGTAAAGTACTTCGAATCAGTATAGGCATTGATTGTAAGTAAGAAGGTTATTAGCTTGAATCACAACGAAGTTTCGTTTTCATGGTTCATGAAGGAAATGCTAGACTGATACCATCAAGTGTTTGCGATTGTTCTATAGTTGTTTCATTGATTTGTACCGCAGAGGCTTTACAATTGTGACTATCTCCTTTATCGTCGTTTGCTTTTACATCAATGGAAATAATTTCAGGGCCTTTAATACTTCCTTTTACAGTTCCTTCTGTTATCAAAGCGCCATACCATCCATTAGTATTGGCTCCTGTATAATTAACTATGTTGATTTCACAATTTATAAAAGGAAGAAGAAATAAGCTTGACTGGTAATCAGAGTTAATTTTTGCATTTCCATAAATTTTGTAATCAATATTATTGTTTGTTCCAGTAATGCTGAATGATGTTATTGTAGCTTCCCATGTTTCAGGAGAGTTGTATCTATTTATGGTTATGTAGCCAATAACTGAAGTTCCATTATTTGAATAATTGATATTGTAGGGTTGTCCTGAAATTAAGTTGTTGCTTTTTTCAAGTATTGTATCTATTGCTGCGACAATAGATGAAAGAGTCTGCTCACAGGCGGTGGTTATTGAATAACCAATAGACGATAGTAAATCTGATTCTTCTGGAGTTGGTTCTCTTGGTGGATCTATTGGATTCACAGGTTCTTCATCAGGCGATTCTGGTTTTTCTTCTGGATTTTCTTGTGGGTTGTCATTAGTATTGTTGGTTGGCATTTGGCAGCTAACAATCCATAAACAACATAAAATAAGTAATAAAGAGACAATCTTTTTCATGTCTCCAACTATAGCCTATGCATAGTCTATAGTATAGTATTGCTTTCTTCTTAGTTGGGTACGCTCATTTATATGAGACTGGCAAAGGAGATATTCATAGAGAACTTGAAAGCTATAAGAACAGCGAGGGGCCTTACTCAAGCAGGTTTGTCTGAACTTGCAGATTTATCTCCAAGTATCATAGGAGATATAGAAACAGGTAGGCGTAATCCAACTCTTACTACAATAGAAAAAATTGCTTTAGCTCTTAAGGTTCCAGTGCATCAGCTTTTCTATGATACACATGAGGAATTGCCACCTAATGCATTAGATTCTAAAGAAGAACTTAGAATGCTGATTCATCAGCTAATTGATAAAGCTATGAACATGGAATAATTAAAAAAGAAATTGCCAGCTTTGTTTTTTTATGAGACTTTGTCCTGAGTTTTGAGGCTTGGAACATGAATATAAGGCGGCACAAAGGTCGCTCGAAACATTTTGGCAGCAGGTACATTCGCGGAAATATGCCTGCTGTTTCTTTATTCAGCCAACAGCTGGAACTGGAGTTATACTTACGGACACACCAAGGTTTTCAAGTTTCTTGATGTACATGTTTATCTTGCTCTCGGTATTGAACCTGTTGTAGTAATCTTCTCCTAGATCCTTGAATGGAACGCGGTCTCTTATGATGTAATAGATGGCAATCAGCAGTGAGTGCGCAACAGCCATCTTCGCTCTGTTCTTTCCTCTTCTTATCATAAGCCTTGAATACTGCGCAGCGAAAAAAGAACCCTTAGCTCTTGAAGCACCCTGTGCACAGAGGACAAGTGTAGTCCTCAGCAGGGCATTTCCCATGCGCGTCTTGCCGCTTCTCCTTTTCCCTGCACTCTCATTGTTTCCAGGACATACGCCAGCCCAGGAGGCAAGATGAGCTGCAGATGGAAATCTGGACATGTCTGTACCTATTACAGAAAGAATATTCTTCGCGGAGCTTTCTCCAATGCCCGGAATCTCCGTAAGAAGGTCAACAAGCTCCTGCATGCAATGTACGGCTTAATGGAGTGAACTTTTCGCTAGCGGCGGAGTGTCGCTTTCGGAAGCCACGGAGTATCCTTTTCGCTTAATCTGGAGCATTCGCATTAGCCGGAGTATGTTTTCGGTAGCACGGAGTGCTCTTTCTTTTACCAATCACAATCGTTCAATTCATCATGTATCATGCCTTCAGCTTCAGTTCATGGGTGCCTGGCATCCAGGAGCATTTCAGTTATGGAGGCGTGTATGCAGAAATACACAACCATCATCGGTGTCCTCAAGATGAAGGGGGATGGCTTCACCTATGAAGACATCCAGAGCAGGTTCGGCATCGGATCAAGCACGGTTAACCGTACTTTGTCGACGATGAGAAAACTCGGCCTGACCTATGAGGAATTATCCAAGAAGAGTCCAGATGAAGTAGAGCAGTTGTTCTACCCGTCTGAGAAGGCAAGACGAAAGGACGTTCCATTGCCAGACTTCGAGACAATCTATCGGAAGATCATTGATCCGAAAAACAAGACAACATTGACCTTGGCGTGGAGTGAGTACAAGAAGACTAGCCCTGACGGGTATCAGTACACACAGTTTGTTGAACACTACAACCGTTATGTAGATGACCATTATGGCCACAGAAATGCAAGGATGCCAGTTGAAAGGATTCCAGGAGAGAAGACGTACTTCGACTGGGCAGGAGACAAACCGGCAATCCTGCTTGATCAGGAGACGGGAGAGCTCAAGCCGGTCAGTCTTTTTGTCTCGACAGTCGGCTTCAGCAGCCTGTGTTTTGCTGAGGCATTCGCTGATGAGAAACTTCCTTCGTTCATCGAAGGCGTAGCAGATGCGGTCGCGTTCTACGGCGCTGTATCACGCTACTTTGTACCAGACAATCTTAAAACAGCAGTAACAAAACATACGAAAGACGAGCTCCTCCTGAACGTTGTGCTCAGCGACCTGGAATCTTTCTACGACACAGTTGTGCTTCCTCCTCCGTCTCGCAAACCAAGGGGAAAGGCAACGGTTGAGAAGGCAGTCCAGACCTGTGAAACCTATGTCCTGGAGAAGCTCAGGAATTGCGGATGCTTTTCTTCTCTGGCACAGGTTAACGCAAGAATAAAGGAATTCACAGAGACTCTGAACGAAACTGTTATGAGAGGTGCGAAACATTCAGCCAGAGAACTCTATGAAAAGTTTGACAGGCCGAATATGAAGCCGCTCACTATGGGACGCTTCATGCGCGTAGAATATCGCTTCTTTACAAAGGTTCCTGACAATTATCATCTGGCCTTCGATGACCATTACTATTCAGTACCGTGCAGAATGCTCGGCAAGCCTGCAATACTCAAAGCAGACTTCAGAACCGTCACGATTACCGATGCGGATAACATCCTGATCTGTACCCACGAGCGTTCTTACTCCCGCTTCCCCATCTACATTACACAAGATGATCACATGCCTTCTGAGCACCGCTATTACAAGGAGCTCAACGCTCCATTGCACGACGGGAATTATTATCGTACCTGGGCGTTGAACAAGTATGGAGAGACGATGCAGCGCCTTATCGATGCCATCCTCAGATCTCAAAAGCACGAAGCAACTATGTACAACTCATGTAAAGGCATTCTTCACATGTGCTCGGATGTCCCGAGAACAATTGTAGAAGATGTCGCCAGACAGTGTCTGGAATTGAACTGCACAAACTACACGTCGTTTAAAAGGCTGCTCAGGCTGGCATCTTCCACCATTGCACAGGCAACTGGTGATGGAGCAGGCATTGTCCATCAGAACATCAGGAGCAAGGAGGAGTACAGATGAACAGTGAAAATAGCATCGTAAACTCCATGCAGGAGAAGCGCGATGAGATCAAAGCCCTGCTTACACGTCTCAGGCTGCCATCATTCAAGGAAACATTCATCGCTCAGACAGAGGATCCAAACTCACCACTTGAGCCTTTCGAGGACAGACTCCTTAATTGCCTCAGAAATGAAGTTGATGTCAGACAGTCAAAGAAGATCTCAAGATCAATCGCAGCGGCCCATCTCAGGTTTCCGGGAGCGTCAATCGATCAGAAAATCTATGATCCCGAGCGACTGCTCAACACAGCGCTGATCGAAAAGCTTGCCCAGGCTGAATGGCTGAACGGGGAGTACTCCCTGATCATTACCGGCAAGACAGGATGCGGGAAGTCTTATCTTGCGTGTGCCCTTGCCGTCTCGGCCATCAGGAAAGGCTACTCTGCCTACTACACAAGATGCAACGATTTTCAGCGGGAGTGTGATCGCATCATCGGTACAGAAGAAGCCTCGACGCTTTTCCGCACAATGACGAAATGCGATCTTCTTGTTCTTGATGATTTCGGCTTGATGAGACTTTGTATGGATGCATGCAAGACGCTTCTGGACATCATCGACTGCAGGTATGAGCACAAGGCTACAATTATCACTTCACAGTTCCCTGTCTCAGCATGGTCGGAACTGTTTCCTGATCAGACTCTGGCTAATGCCTGTCTGGACAGGCTGTCAAGGAAGTCCTACAGAATTCCCATGGATGGGCCTTCTTTAAGACCTAACGACATTATTCAGTAGCCACTCCGTTTTAAGCGGCCAGCTCACTCCGTTCGGGCGAATTGGCCGCTCCATTTTTCCGAACATAGCACTCCTGCATATCAGCAGATAGATTCTCATCTATTATCGTGTCTATCTCATCAATCCGCTTGTTGAGATAGGCAATGTGTTCAAGACAGATGCTTATCATCTTCCGCTGGACAGGGGTAAGGACTCCATTCAGATCATCTGCAAGCTCCTCAGGCTCAGCCTTGAGCCGCGATGAGATAAGGCCGTCATTGATCATTCCCCTTATGTCATCCGCTGTTATTGCTTCTCCGTTTATGAGGCAGGAAAGAAGATGCTGGCCGGACTTGCCGATGATTGATGATATGGTTCCCGAGATCTTTATGTTCCCGCCTTCGAGCATCTTCTGTATCCTGTTCTGCTCGCTCGTGGCATCCACTGTAAGGCTCTTGCGGTATGTAAGAAGCTCTCTCAGCTCCCTCTGGGGCTTTGGGGGAATGTAGCTGGCTCTCAGAAGCCCATGCCTCAGAAGTTCCGCTATCCATTCGGCATCAAGGGTGTCTGTCTTCCTCCCGGGCAGCGCCTTGATGTGCTGCGCATTCACGACCATGGCCTTCACATCCTGCGCTTCGAGGATATTGTAAAGAGGTTTCCAGTATGATGCAGTGCTTTCCATTGCCACCATCTCACACTTGTTTTCCTTAAGCCATGATGAAAGTTCTATCAGTTCTCTTGTCGAAGCACCGAATTCCCTTATCTCCTTCTTACGTCCGCGCATCAAGCAGCAGACAAGGATCTTCTTGTGCACATCCACGCCACAGCATACGCCATACATCACTTCCATCACGGCCTCCTTGATAGAATCTACGGCAGACCTTCCTTTGCTTGCTCAATTTTTTATTCGTCCTCTTTCCCGAAGGATTGTGACAATGCGTGGTCCGGAAGGAAGGCTGATGTCAGTTTTTTTTACGGACTCATACCGTTCCAAAAAACGCACGACCTTGTGCCGCTATTCAATTATAACTGATAAACTCAGGTCCAAGTCTCATTCCTCATGGTGAGGCCGGGGATTCATATATGTTTTTTTTTGTTTTAAGCAGATAGTAAAACGACAGAGGCTGCTGTTATAAAGCTTGCTGATTCTGATTATTACGGGAATTGAATATTTTACTGAGTATAAGAAATCGTATATAGAATCTAGGGAATAATGGGGAATATAGGGTTATAAGTTCCAGAGAAAAAGTTATAATTCCTTATAGGAATGAATATTAGTGAACCTTAAGTATTTTTAGTTTAAAGCGCAGTGGGGTTTTTTATTTCCTTTGCAATTGAGAATACAGGTGATAATCCAAACTCATTTCTGAAAGATTTTCAGAGCCTTGTTTTGTCCGGAGAATGTGTCCATAGTAAAGAAAGATACGGAGATTATGTATTTGATGTATAAATCTCCGTAAATGTGCTATTATCATGATGTGGTCAACGACCTCAGAACAAGCCTGAAGGCTTGGACGTGAGCGGTTTGCCCACAGGCTCCGTTGCCGGTTTTCCTGTGGCACTCCATCCATACGGCTGATTGACTGCAGCCTGCCCGGATTGCTGGACCCGGGTGATGTGGTTGTCGTGGATGTTGATATCGGCATTCTCATCTGTATACATCGCATTGCTACAATGCCTGCATACGTATCTGTTCCTCTTCCTTGAAGCCTTGTCTATCGTTTTACATACACAGCACTTCTGCCGTTCCTCTGGTACTTGTAGATGAGCTTTTCTTCAAGATCAGAGTATGACCAGTTTGAAAGTCACTTTCTCATGGTCCTGTTGCTCTCCCCTTTGGACCGCTGCCTTTGCTCACTGCAGATGTCACTACTTATTGTTGTATTGAGTCTTTAAAATTAAGTTTATTTTTTAGAACCGAAATGTATTTATCTCATATTTATTTTTAATTAGACTTCCCGATATGAGAGTCTGTTTGCTGTTTCTGTCTGTTTTTCTTTCCCTTTTTATGAGCTGTTCTTTTTCTCCAGTTGAAAGCGTGGAAGAAGATTCAGGGATTATAAATGTAGAATCCTTTCTCCAGGATGTTTTTTCAAGCGATGATGTAGATGGTCTATCTGTTGACTGGAGAGAGGCAAAGAGTGGATTGACCAGGAGGACTATCTCTTCCAATCTTGTGGCAGAGGTCATTTTTGACGGCTATCATGGTAGTTCCTTGTCTGATGGAATATCCAAAATTGAATCAGGAACGATAGAAATTGACTTCACCGTTAATGGTACCGCAGATCTTGATACAGCTACATTTGATGACTTTTCAATCTCGACAATCGAGGATCTTAAAGTAGTCCATGAGACGGGAAACAGAATTGAAAATGCTGTTTTCACTGGCAGGGGAAATGCTGCCGGAACAGAGATTTCTGTATCTTATTCCAATGGCATAGAAGTCACGGTCTCTGGAGATATTCATATAGATGTAGATGTGAATATAACAATCAATACAGGCACAGGAGAATCAGAATCTGGAACAAAACTATTAGCATCAGATGTGGAGCCAATTGATGGACTGGAGATAGAATCTGGAAGTATTTTTACTCCGTCGGATTATATTATCACTCTATATTTCAGTGATGGTTCATCGAAAGAATTAATTGGAAGCGATGATGTTCTGATTCCTTACAGCCCTGTTATTGATAAAGAGAATTTCAAGGTTCTGGTTTCCTATGAAAATCAAACTGTTGTTTCTGAAATAGAATATGACTTTCCTGTAATATTACCAAAAGCTCCGGTAAGCGGAACGATAAGGCAGACTGCGGATTTTCTTACTGGACAGTTCGATCTATCAGAATTTGAAGTGAAAATCACTTATAATGATGGCTCTGTCTTGGTTCAGAACCTCTCTTCATTGGGAATTACAGTCTCTGCTTCAGATGATTTCTCCCGCATTTCTGCCACTGTTGGTGTAAATGAAAAAGGAGAATTGATTGAAGCTAAAACTTCAGTTGTGTATTACAACATCAGTCATCTTGCAGTCTCTGGCCCTGCAGTGTTTGAAGTTGATGATCCTGCTTCTTTCGATATCCCGGAATCAGCTGTATCGGTTACAGCATACTATTACGATTCCACCGACGCATTGTGTTCAATGTCGTTGAAAACAGACGAATACCGCATTGAAGATATTGAATTAGCAGGGGAGAGCTCGAAAGCTACAGTCGTCGCTTTAGTAGGTGGAAGTGGTGTTTCTGCAGATTTTACATTCAATGCAAGGCCGTCAAAATATATTGTTGGTGGATTTATCATTCAAACTGGTGATTTCCTTGTCGGGCAGACCTTTGATTCAAGTAAATTCACTGTGAATCTTGTATATAATGATGGCCAGGTTGTTTCAGATAATGGGACAATCGAGGTGAGCCTTGATGAAGGCAATACTGTAAGAGCTGGATCTACTGTTTCCGCTTTTATCGGCAAGACACCAAATGGATCAGATATAATCAGCCGAGTTGCGATAGTAGTGTATGATATTGCCAGAATCACATGCTCTGCTCCTTCCTCGTTTATAGTCGATGATCCTGCTTCTTTCGATATCCCGGAATCAGCTGTAACGGTCACAGCATACTATTACAATTCCGACTGGACATTGTGCTCAATGTCGTTGAAAACAGACGAATACCGCATTGAGGATATTGAATTAGCAGGGGAGAGCTCGAAAGCTACAGTCGTCGCTTTAGTAGGTGGGAGTGGTGTTTATGCAGATTTTACATTCAATGCAAGACCGTCAAAATATATTGTTGGTGGATTAATCATTCAGACTGGTGATTTCCTTGTCGGCCAGACTTTCGATCCGTCGAAATTCGAAGTATTAATTACATATGATGATGGAAGTGCTCGCACGATCAGTGGAGATGGGATTGTAGTGCTTGATGAAGGGAGTGTTGTGAAAAATGGATCAAAAGTCATAGCTGAAATCGGCCAGGATTTCATGGGTAATGATATTAATGTACAAGCTGCTATGATGGCATTTGATATCATAGCAATTGATGTGACCGGTCCATCATCTTATCCAAAGGGTGCAGATATTCCTGAAGCTGATCTCACAGTAACAGCACACTATATTGGCAACGAGTCAGAAGAAAAGCTGATGCTGCTTGATCCCTCTGAATTCTTGATCGTTCCAGATTCTACGATTTATGAGAATGGAGAAGGTGCAAGCTCTTCGGAGCCAGAAGTTGCCGCAATGATAACTGTAAGGTCTACTCTTGAGAACAATGTCATTGAAAGTCAGTTCTCATATATTGAGACATATTAAAATCTGAATATTGGGGTAATGCCGTATCCCATTTTGTCTTTTGGTAGTATTCCAAAATACTTTTGATTTTCGGAGTATGTTATGACTGTGGGATACCTTGGAAATAAGAATTGATGGAAGATGGAGAGAACCTTTTCAGTTATTCTCTGCCTTCCATTCCACTATTCTTCTTGTCTCTGAAGAAAAGCTGATGCCTATCTTGTGTATTTTCATTCTAGGCTTCATGAGATAGGCGTATTTTTCTGCATATCCTTTATTCTCAATTTGCTTCAGAGCTTCATCCGCGCTCTTGTCAATTTTCAGTTCAAAGATCCAGATATGTTCATCCGTGATGATGACTTCATCTGCTCTTCCTCTTGGCCCTCTGTCTTCGCTCACTGCATATGTTCCAGCCATCACGAATATTGCATGGAATATTCCATGATAAAATCTTTCCTTCTCTTTCTGATTTGTCATCTCATATGAAAACGCATCGAAGTAATCAGTAAGTTTTTCTTTTACAGTTTCTTCATTTCCTTCTCTGGCTGCGCTTCTAAACTGCATAATCCAGAAATCAACCTGACTCAGTCCTGTTTCCATATATCTGGAAACCAGATTCTTCGTGAAAGATCCTGCAACTTCACGATTGGGGAAATCAAGGAAGAGAATCGAATCGGTGTAATTTTTTATTGTCAGATAACCCGCATAGTATAATAGTACAAGTGCCTCATCTTGCTTAAGATTGTTCTGTATTGATGAAACATCAAATGCATAGAAAGAGGATAAGCTCACGTAACAGTCTGCACTGAGAAGTCCAGTAAGGTCTTTTTGCAATGCAAGATTAACTGCCATTGTTGAGGCTCCTGTTTTATCCCAATAATTCTCAAAGCGACAGCCACTGTTGAAGAACATGCCGATGGATACAGGATTGTATACAGTCTTTTCAGACCAAGGGGAAAATCTGTAACCATCATAATAATTTCTGATTCTCCCTATGAACGCGTCCTTTGTTTCTTCTTTGTGCTTGCTCAGATATTCGTCTATTCCATCTCTGAAGTACTCTGAAAGTTCTTCTTCTGTATATCCAAAAGCATCTGCAGTTTTCGGTTCCATAGAAATGTCTATGATGTTGTTCATAGCAGAGAAGATTGATAGATTCGAGAATCTTGTTACTCCAGTGATGAACAGGAATTTAATCTTATCGCTATGCTTCTTCATCGTTGCATAGAATGGATTCAGACTTGCTCTGATTTCTTCTGCAGTATCGTTATTCCTGAGTACAGAGGTAAGAGGAGAGTCATATTCATCGACTATGATTGCGATCTTTCCTTTCTTTTCAGCGAGGGTGAGTATCAGATTCTCAAGCATTTCAGCAGGATCAGAATCTTTGAGTGATATCCCATTTCTCCTGCTTTCTTCTCTTATTATTGACCGGAATCTATAAATGAAGACTTCATAGGAAGAAACATCCATTCCACTGAAATCGAAATGGAGGACAGGATAACTTCTGAAATCATAATCAGTGTTTTCCGCAATATAGAGACCATTAAAGAGCTCTTTCTCTCCTTCAAACAAAGAATGAAGCATCGAGCAGAAAAGAGATTTCCCATATCTTCTGGGGCGGGCAATGAAAAAGAAATTATCTGCTCTATTTACAAGGTTGTATGCAAACCTTGTCTTATCGACATAGAACAAGTTTCTGGTTATAAATTCCCTGAAAGAGAAAATGCTCGTCGAGATAGGTTTCACGAATTCATTATAGCAGTTACTCATATTCTTGATACGCTATAAATACGAAGAACGGTCAAAAAGTACCATCTTAATTAGAATATGTGTTTTGTAATTCCTAAATGATAACTCCTTGAATCCAATTGTATTTTGATGTAAATCCCAACAAATTTTAGTGATTGTATTTTCTTTTGAGTGAAAAATGTCCGTTGAACTTACAATTAGAGTGGATTTTATACAAGTTAATATTTCATGAAATTTTTGTTGACAGCTTGCAAAGTGTCGGTTTTACTGTGGTTAGTTAATATTTCATGAAATATAAAATATAAGGAGGAAATCGATGAAGTACCTTAGCTCTGGGTATGGCAAGAGATTCATTGGCAAGAAAGAATGGCAGCTATGGGTTTTCATTATTCCTGCGATTATATATTTCCTGATATTTAACTATGGCCCTATGTATGGAATTCTGATTGCCTTCAAGAATTATTCAATAACGCGAGGAATCATGGATTCTCCATGGGTTGGCCTCCAGTATTTTGAAAGATTTGTCAAATCACCAATGTTCTGGAAACTGATTAGAAATACACTGGTCCTTAGTTTCTACCAGCTTATCGTAACATTTCCATTTCCTGTGATGCTTGCACTGTTTTTGAATCATATGAGGAATCAGAGTGCTGTCAAAGCTGTTCAGACAATAACATATGCTCCTCATTTTATTTCATTAGTTGTAATGACAGGTATGTTATTTCTGTTTCTTTCTCCTTCAACCGGTATCATTAATGTGATTCTGAATAAATTTGGGTTTGACAGCATTTATTTCATGGGAGAAGCTTCTTGGTATCGCCATATATTTGTATTTACGCATGTGTGGCAGCATACAGGGTATAATGCGATTATTTTCCTTGCAGCACTAACAGCTGTGGATCCTTCTCACTATGAAGCCGCAACACTGGATGGTGCAACTGTCTGGCAGAAGATACGGTATATAGATCTTCCTGCAATTAATCCGACACTTGTAACGATGCTTTTATTACAGGTCGGAAAGATGATGAATGTCGATACACAGAAAGCCCTGCTTATGCAAACACCAACCAATCTTGAGGTCTCAGAAATCATTGGTACTTATGTTTATAAGATAGGATTGATAAATGCTCAATTTAGTTATTCAACAGCAATTAATCTTTTCCAGACCGTAATCAATCTGATCATCCTCTTAATTGTAAATCGTGTCAGCAGGAGACTCACCGGAGAGAGTCTCTGGTAAAGGAGGAATATCATGTCAAAAGCAATGAATAATCAGGAGAAGGGTTTTAATATTCTTGCATACATTATTACTGGTATTGCCTGTCTTCTTGTCTTGTATCCTATGTATTTCATTGTTATTGCTTCCTTCAGTGATCCTGAAAAAGTTATGGCAGGTGAAGTGTTCCTCATACCAAAGGGATTGAATCTTTCCGGATATGAAAGAATATTTTCATATGACCCTTTGTGGACCGGATATAGGAATTCTCTTTTCTATACAGTAGCCGGTGGTATTCTGAGTACTGTATTCACGTTATTTGCCGCATATCCACTTTCAAGGAAAGATTTTGCTGCTCGGCGTCCTCTTACAATTTTCTTTCTAATTGCAATGTTTTTCCAAGGTGGGCTGATTCCACAATATATATTAATTAATTCAATGCATCTTCGGAATACATATGCTGTATTGCTTCTTGTATCCGGGATACAGGTTATGAATCTGTTGATGGCGAGTTCTTATTTTAGATCAACTTATGTCCCTTCTCTATATGAGGCAGCGGAAATGGATGGTTGCAATCATTTTGGTTATTTTTTCCGTATTCTACTTCCGCTTTCAATGCCAATTGTGATTGTAATGTTACTTCTTTATGGAGTTTATCAATGGAATGATTACTTCAGGGCAATGATTTATCTGGATAAAGAACAGTATTACCCGATACAGCTGGTACTAAAAGATCTTCTTGCTTCTAATCAGGTTACAGGTTCTCTTTTTGAAATGCTTTCTGAGGACCAGGATGCTTTTTCGGAAATGCTTAAAGCCGCTGAATCAATGAAATATGGAATCATCTTGATGGCGACATTGCCGATGATGGTGGTTTATGTATTCCTGCAGAAATATTTCATCAAAGGAATCACCATCGGATCAGTCAAGGAATAATAAAAGGAGGAATCTGGTATGAGGACCGTAAGGTATTGCAGAGTTGCATTTACTGTTGTTGCATTGCTTATTTTTACAATAACAGCTGTATTTGCTGGAGGAAACTCAGAGGTAGAAGCTGTCGCAGAGCCTGTCGGCTTCCATTCTGAAGGTTTGCCGATTGTCGACGAGACATATACGCTCAACTTCATTGGTATGAATATGAATACAACTCGTGTTGGTCGTTATGATGAGACCGACATGATGAAGAAGCT
>CALXYN010000014.1 GCA_944392975.1 uncultured Spirochaetaceae bacterium
TCCTGCCTCATGCTCTATGTTCACGATGCCTTCATTTCCAGGAGCAACTGTGGCAGATATGACAGCAGGGGTTCCGAAGGAGGAGACGCCTCTGTCCATAACCGCAAGGCCATTGACGATTCCGACCTTTGCTCCGGAGAGAGAAATCACAATGTTTCCCGTTCTTATATCATTGTTGATATCCTCTTCTGCAAGAGAGGCATGCCAGTCTCTCTTGTAGAGTGTCGTTTCAACATCCTGTCCTGTTATTGAAGTGTGTTCATTATACATTGCAGTCAGATTTGCCTCATCTAGCAAATCGCCGAGAAGTGAAAGCTCTGTAGTGAGTTTTTCCCTGTCTTCTGCAAGCCATGAGGAGTATCTGAGAATTTCTGTATATGCACTATTCTCTACCGGCAGGAATTCTTTGCCAGCAGCTTTGAGATAGCTGACAGTTCCTTCCATATTCTTTTCATTTCTTGGCATTGTATAATCGAATTCAGGTGAAATGCGGAAGTAACGGATGAATTTATCGTCCTTTTCGACGAGCTTGTTGTAAGTCGCTTCAGTGCCGATGAGTATGACCTTTGTCAGCAATGGAATAGGCTGGGGACGGACAGCTCCTGTCATTTCTCCAGCTACTGATGATGAAGAAAGTGAACGCTGTGTCATCTCAATGTATCTTCTGAGTGTTTTCCACAGTTCTTCATCTTCAGAGACTTCCTCTGCGTTCATGACAAGAAAACCACCTGCCGCTTTCTGATACGATCCTGTCCTGATGGACAAGTGCGGAGCCTTGTCCTTTTCCATCGTGCCGAAAAGCGATTCTCGAGAGGGGTGTGTCTCGATGATTGTCTTCCTTTCTTTGTCATTGCTGTGCTCAAGCACTATATTGATCATGTAAGCTTCAGGACATTTCTCGTATGAAGGGAGTGTTGATAGAAATGATGCTATTGCCGGATCCGGCCATTTGTTTTTCATTGCTTCATCATCAAGTTCTCCGCAGCCATATCTGATAAGGTCTTCCTGAAATGCTCTGGCTTCACCACATCTGAAAAGAAGCAGTCCGATGTTCTCATCCCTGGACCATACGTAAGCTGCATCCCTGATCATTTCAGGTTTTTCCTTTAGCTTGGATATTTCCTCCATCACGGCAGTAAGACGTCCTGATCCATCGTTTCCTGAGAGATAGATGTTGTAACCTACACGGTCTATTGATAATCCAAGACGGAGCAGGCTGATCGCTTTCTCCTGTCCAATAATTGCAGTTCCCGCCTCAATTCTGGCAAAGGAAGAGACAGGAGCGGTAAGTTTCAGTTCTTCTGTGGTGAGTTCCCTTATCATTGATATTGGATTATATCAAAGAAAGAGAAGTATGTATTGATGTGGATGCTGCGAGCAGAAACGGATTATACTTTCCATATGTTTGTAAAAGAATATACAGATGATCTTTCAAAGAGATTGATGATAGATTCCTTTCCTTTCGATTACTCCCTCAATGGTGTGCAGATCGGTGCGCCTGACAGGGAACTGAAGAAGGTCGCATTTTCCGTCGATGCCTCTTTTGACACCATCAACATGGCCGCAGAAGGGGGTGCTGATGTGCTTGTCGTGCACCATGGCCTTTTCTGGGGTTCTCCGATTGCAATAACAGGTACTCATTACAGGAGAGTGAAGAGGGCTATAGACAGCGGACTTACGCTTTTTGCCGCACATCTTCCTCTCGATGCTCATCCTATGTATGGCAATAATGCACAGATGGCCTTGACGCTGGGGATGAGGGAGTTTGATCCGTTTGGAGACTACAAGGGTATAAAGATAGGCTTTAAGGGGAAACTTCCATTCCCGATGACGATTCCGGAAATTGCACGTCTTCTCGGCTTTTCTGATGAAGGAGGAATGCAGGTCATCAAATTCGGGCGTGACATGATAGAAAGCGTGGGAATCATTTCCGGTGGTGCCGGAGATGATGTTGATCAGGCTATTAGGGCAAACCTTGATCTTTTCATTACAGGAACAGCTCCTCATGAAGTTTTCCATACAGTGAAAGAGAATGGTACGAATCTTCTTGCTGGAGGCCATTACAGAAGCGAGGTTTTCGGCGTGAAGGCTCTGATGAGACTTACGGAGAAGGAGATGGGCATTGAATCCTTCTTCATCGATGCGGAGACAGGACTTTGAGAGAACGAAGATTCCTTCCTTTCCTGCTTTCTGGTTTCATCATATTGCTTGATCAGATCTCAAAGGCTCTGATAGTCCATTTCATACCTGAAAGTTCTATAGGAGCGAGGTTCTTTGGAGACTTTCTATGGATTTGCCATGTACGTAATGATGCGGTGGCATTTTCCCTTGGCTCTGAACTCCCAATGGCTTTGAAGTATGTTCTGTTCATTGGTCTTCCTGCTGTGCTGATGATTATGCTTTCATACGGCATTGCAGGAAAGAAGCCTTATAAGGAATTCAGCGCGGCAGAGCGCTGGTGTATGGCTGGTATTGTCGGTGGTGGAATTGGAAATCTTATAGATAGAATATTCCGCTCTTTGCGGGTCGTTGACTGGATCAGTACCAACAATTATGGCTGGTTCGGCATGGAACGGTTCCCGACATATAATATTGCGGATGCCTCGGTTGTCATCTCTGTGATAATCCTGGCAATAGCCGTGATTGTTGATGATAGGAGGAAAAAACACATTGAACAAGAAAGGTAAAACGGTTGTTTTCATGATTCTGGCAACAATACTCAATCTTATTCTGCTTGGAGTATTCTTTTTGTTGCTGTTCCTTATTCTCTTCGGACTCATTCCATCGCTTATTCCATCTGTGATGGAAATCTCCGCGATGAGCTTTGTGCTTCCATTGTTGTGGTTCGGTGGATCAATCTTCCTTTCTTTCTTCGTATATTCGAAGATAATCAAATGGGTATCTGCAAAGTATGATCTTGAGGATAAGCTTGATCCGATTTTCACTCCAAAGAGAAATA
This sequence comes from uncultured Spirochaetaceae bacterium, assembly GCA_944392975.1. Classification (GTDB taxonomy): domain Bacteria; phylum Spirochaetota; class Spirochaetia; order Sphaerochaetales; family Sphaerochaetaceae; genus Ornithospirochaeta. The sequence goes on from CALXYN010000014.1 coordinate 2,960, forward strand.
GAAGGGTAAGGGGAGAATAAGCATTGCGCTTTGTTCCTGTACGTTCTCTTGATGATCTCTACTGGTATTCTTTCAATGATGAACCGATAGCTGCCGGGAATCCTTATCTGACCCCAAGGCTATCAGATCCGTCTTTCCTTCTTCCAGATGAATCTCCGGACGCGCTCTGGCATCTCTTTGCTCATACCTGGAAAGGGGTAGAGCATTATACTTCCACCTCCGGTCTCGAATGGAAGAGGGAGCATATAGTGTTCTTTCAGTGCAGCTCTCCATTCATTTACAAAGAAGGCAACGTCTATTACATGCTTTTTGAGACGCACTCCCGTCTTGTGCGTTCCCATGGAGAGAGCTCTGATTCCTCGAGAATTATGCTTTCAAGTTCATCAGATCTCGCGCTCTGGTCTGAACCCAGAAAAGTCCTTGATAGCGCAGATATTCCTTTGTCCTCATGGCGTGGCGGACGGAAATGGATTACCAGGCCTCAGCTTATTCAATGGGAAGGGCGGTACAGGCTTTATTTTGGCGCAGGAGAGGCCAGAATGTATGATACTAACGAGAGAACACCAGCAAGGCTGATGTGTGCTGAATCATATTATATTGAAGGCCCTTATGAGTGCCTAGAAGAACCTGTCATGGATCTGGATCCTGAAGGAAGATATCGTAATCTTGCTGTAGGTTCTGTGAGAATCCTGCCATGTTCTGATGCTGTTGCCGCTGTATGCTGTACCCGTTTTTATGACAGGAAGAATAAGCGCTCCTCTTCTGTGATGCTGCTTTCAAGAAGCTCGGATGGAATTGTTTTTGAAGATGCTGATGTAATGCATTCAAGTCCTCAGTCCGGATGGGCTTCCGGCTATATTACATCCTGTGATCTGAAATACAAGGAAAATGAGGATACCTGGTACTGCTATTATGCAGCAGATGGATATCCTGATGAGAAACTTCCTTTCAGGAGAGAAGCTCTGGGGCTTCTTCTAGGTAAGAAACGATGATAGATCTTCACTGTGATACAATCTGGAAAATCTGGCAGAGCGATGGGAAAGAACACCTGAGAAAGAACAATTTCAGCGTTGATTATGCCAAGCTTGCTGATGGTAATGTCAGGGGGCAGTGCTTTGCACTCTTTACTCCCATGCATGACCTCGTGCCGGAGAACAAGAGAAATCTTTCTCCATGGGAAATTGCTTCTGAACTATATGCTGTCTTCCAAAGAGAGATTGAAGATGCGGCAATTCCTCAGATGCACCTTGTTTCAGACTTGGATTCACAATGTCCTCATGCTATCCTCACGACGGAGGAAGGAGGACTTCTGGAAGGTGATATTTCCAGACTCTCCATTCTCAAAGATTGGGGTGTTAAGATCTTCGGTCTTACATGGAACTGGGAAAATGAGCTTGCTTATCCTAATTCAAAGGATCCGGAAGTGATGTCTAGAGGGCTGAAGGAAAAGGGAATTGAAGCGGTAGAGGAGTGTGGACGGCTGGGAATCATTATTGATGTGTCCCATCTCAGCGACGGAGGCTTTTATGATGTTGCAAAATACTCGAAGCTCCCTTTTGTTGCCACTCATTCCAATGCACGATGTGTCACTGATGTGACAAGAAATCTTTCCGATGACATGCTGCGGCTGCTTGCCTCCTGTGGCGGGGTATGTGGTCTCAACCTCTGTCCTGCATTTCTTCACGAGGAGAAAGCTGAGAGAAAAGAAGATGCAGAGAGCCGCATTGAAGATATGGTAAGACATGTTCTTCATGTTTATGAGACAGCAGGGGAAGATGTCCTTGCAATCGGGACTGATTTCGATGGAATTGAAGGAAAGCTTGAGATTCCTTCTTCTGATAAATTGTATTTGCTCTATGATGCTCTTGAAAAGAAGGGGATGAAACCTTCTGTTCTTGATAAGATGTGGTATAAGAATGCAGAGAGGGTATTGCTCTCTGCGGAGGTGTGATATGAAAAGGATTGTTGCAATTCTTGTTGTAGCTCTTGTTTCCATTGGCGCTGTTTTTGCAAGTGTCGATATGAAACTTGCTCTTGGTGGACAGTCAAATGGAAACATTGAGATTTCGGAGCGCAGTACTCAGTTCGACTTTACAGTAGATGCCGAGTTTGACATGGATTTCAATCGAGGACACGGGATGCTTATTGGTTTAGAGCTTACAAAAAGTGATATTGCACTGAGTGTAGGTTATGCATATCAGACAGATATAAGCTCATCATGTGATTTCATCCTTGGCGCAGGTGCTACTGTTGTAATCAAGAGCCCAGCAGAGCTTAATTACTTCCTCACTGCGGATTTTGATTTCAATGTCTCGCAGAATATGTTTGTCAGAGTTGGAACAGGCGTTCTCCTCAATCTTGGTGCCCTTAATGAGAACTATGGAAAGGACTGGTCAATTACAGTACCTCTTCCGGCACTTGCAATTGGCTGGCATTTCTGAAATAAGGCATTGGGATAATAATTGCATTTCTGATTCTTTGTTGATATATTCCGATGCGTATATGGGGCCGTAGCTCATCTGGTAGAGCGTCAGGTTCGCAATCTGAAAGTGGCGAGTTCGAGTCTCGTCGGCTCCAAAAACATTGGATATTCACTCGTGTCGATCGACAACTTTGTCGTTATGATACAACTCTTCTCGTTATCTTCGTGTGTTTTTGAGACGGGAAGGGTTCATTTTTGTCTTTGGAATCGACAACTTTCTCGTTATTCTTCGTTTGATATACAACTTTCTCGTTATCATCCTTCGATTTCTGGCCGTCATTTGAGAGTGGCAACGACAACTTTGTCATTATCATTACTTAGTTTCTGCCGGCATCATGGATATCGCAGCGACAACTTTCCCATTATCATTTCGGTTGATTGCATATGATATTTTCCTTCTTTATTCATTTTTTGCAAAAAAAAACAGAATTGCGGATCTCCTGATTTTAAATCAGCAATGGGATCCCTGATTCACAGATAATGACCACTTAAATTCATTTTTTGCAAAAATAAGTGGTCATTAGACTATTTCTGAAGAATTACATCATATGGACCTGATTTTTTCGCTTTCGATTGTTACATACCTGTCAATTGAGATGTTATCAGTTGCTTCCTGAGATATAGTCAAGCCCGAAATAATGGCAGGATCAAGTGCATTTCCATGAATCCTGATTTGTTTCTCTGAATTAAGGTTGGTGCTTACTGACCATGCTCCTGATAGATAGATATTGATATTATCATCATCTGTAGTATTCAGGAAATCAATCAGAGCATTTCCATCTTTAAGGATTTTTGTTTTATAAGCCGTTGAGACAAGGATGCCTTCTGCAGGAATAGCCATATATGAAAGGCTGTCGATATCATAAGTTTCAGCTCCGGCAGGACGGCCTGGAAGTTCTGGGACATGGAGATTCGTTTTCGTCTCAACGATGAATTCTCCAAGGATGTAATCATCTGGTTTTGATATTTCGAGATTATCCCATGCCAGAATCTCTCCAGTATTATTTTCTAAATCCTCGATAGCACCTTCTATCTCATTTCCTGATGAATCATATACTGCAGATATATTCTGAATATTGCCTAGCATCAATTTCTTTTGAGGTCCTGTGTCGCCAATTCTGAAATCTGTACTGAAAATCAGATCAGTTGACGATGAGATATCCATGCTATTGCCTGCTGGAGAATAATCATTATCGAAGTAATATATTGAGAATAGATTCTGTCCAGCATACTTATTGTGAGCTTCTATTCTTCCGCCGTTTACATTTATAGAACACTTTGAAGAGCTATCAACAGCTAAAGTTGAGCCTGTATATGCTTGATCTCTTTCACATGATGTTCCTATCAAAGTCGTATTATTCAGTATCGAATCAATATTCTGGGAATCAGATTGAATATAATATGCATACCAACCACTTAAAATCGAATCATTGATGGTAACGATACTCTTTGTGTCTGTAGTGTTTTTTCCACATCCATATAGTCTGAAGCCATATCCATGGCCATCTTCTATAATTGAGCTATTAGAAATATCGATATTCACTGTATCTGCAGATTCTATATTGATTCCGATGCCATAAGCTCCTCCCGAAGAGTTATCTACAAAGATTGTTGAATTCTCAATTGTAAGATTCAATTCTGAATTCTCATCACCGGAATTCATTACGAAATTCATACCAATCCGATATTCTTTAGAAGATTCCTCTACTAAAATATATGAATTTCTTAAAGTCACATCAGCGCTTTCAGGACCTGAATATACCTGAATGCCTCTTACATCAATAGGTGGTATAATCGCACTGTTTTCTACAAGGAGATCAAAATGATCTAGTCCGGTAGCATTTTCTATTGATAATGAGTCAGAGCCATTTGTTTTTGTTATATAGACATTTTTGATTGCCACCCTTTCTTCTGTATCTATAGTGAGGTCTGCGTCAATGACTGTAGCGCCTGTAGCTGTATATGAAGCAGCACGTCCGTCAGTAAATGAAACAGGAGAAGAGCCTCCTCCGATTATCGTCATGCCATGATTTATCGTGAAATCATTAGTTGGGGAATCATTAGTATTGTCAAATGATCCTGAGGGAAGATATAGAACGCTTATTTCTTCGTTTTTCAATATATTCTGGAGAGATGATTGTGTTTCATCTGCCGGGTCATATATTATAGTTGAGGAATCAGCCGCTATATATTTTGCGGTCAATACCATATTCTTGCGGACTCTGCTCCCTTCATTTACTTCGTTGTTATCCTCATCAAACCAGCCTAATGCTTTCAGGCCTTCCATCTGAGGAATTTCAGGAATTCTTGTAGATGAAATGGTATCATACACATATGGTTCATAATCCTGAATCTTTATCTTCAGAGTCAGAACATATAAATTATCTGTGACTGGAGGGAACGGAACAACAATTACCTCCCTGCAGGACGAAAGCGCAAACAGAAGAAGCAGGAAAAAGATAGGAATCCTGAAATTTAACCTCTGTTTCTCTCTCTCTCTCTTATTGGAAATCATTTTATTTCACCTCTTGGTAATTATGCCGCAAATTAATAAAAATAGAAAAGTTTTTGACTGCGGATAAATAAATATTCTTCTTTTTGCGGAATAAGCATATTCCATTCTCTGAATCATCAGATTTGTTTGAATGCATGGCTTTTTATTTTTCATGGTATATGGTTAGAATCCTGAGAATATAGATGATGTGGGGGACTGGCAGAAAGCTAGATCTCAGATAATACAGTGGGTGCAGCATCTATGTGCAGGAAAAGGGAAAGAAGCAGTTGAACTGTATTTGAGGAATGTAAAGGGATTTTTCGCCGTGAAGAGAATCTATCGGTTTCTTGCTTTCTGCAAGATTAGCAATCCTGAGTAATTGTTCATTGAATTCATGGTTTGATAAAACTGAAAAGGCAGAGCTGCAATTTGCGGAGATTGTGCTTCATACAATCTGATTCCATCTATTGATATTGTGATATGATTCTGTAAAGCCTCTTAAAACAAAACAGCTCCCTGACTCTGAGGGAGTTGTTTGGAATGGAGATGATCGGAATCGAATGGATGTTGCACTCTCCGTGCTTTTATCAAACCTTTACAATTCTTTACATTACATGCAGATGTGTTGTATCAAACTTTGCGATTGTGTTCACTGCTGTGCAAATTTGCCGATGGAGTACATTTTGCAAAACAATTCAGGAGAGCTCAAATCCTCTTGATCTGTGTATTGATTTGCAATTCTGAGAGTACATACGCTTAATGAAAATGATAGTACTGATGACGGTGTGATTACTATACGAGCAAATGGCCAGCAAATGGCCAGCAAATGGCCAGCAAATGGCCAGCAAATGAAAATCGAGGTGCGATGATCTCAAAACATGTATTTTGGGGCTTAAAATCAGCTTTTTCCATCCTAGATGAGTGACGATAGCAAATGGCCAGCAAATGGCCAGCAAATGAAATTGTCATGCCCAGGCGGGGATGTACCTGATGTATCTGTTTGAAGTCGAGTCATCCAGCGGTTTGATTATCTGTTCCTTCACTGCTTCTTTGATTAGCCTTGAGATACTGGCTGAGTAGGTATCTGAAAGGCCGAATCTTTCCCTGAGGGACTTATTGGTCATGGCATCATTCTGGAGATACTTTATGCTCGCATGCTGATATACGGCTCGGAGCTTTTCTTCTCTTGGAATCATGTTGAACGGCATGCGGGAATAGAGAATTACCCTTGTGCTATCCTCATATCTTATCATCTTCGGGGCAGGAAGCTGCATTGCTTCGGTTTCCGTGACAATCTTGTCCCAGCCTGTTCCAAGTTCCTCGCACAGGCTGAAACGTCTCATTAGCCTTGAGAGCTTCTCATTCCTCGATTTCGGAGGATTGTCGATGATCCTGTTTATATCAACGAGCGGAGTACCTGGATTTGTTATTTCAATCCTTGAATCGAATATTTCGATTGTTGTACCAGCTCCTGTTACCGTCAGATCCTGATGGATCAAAGCATTTGCAAGGACTTCTCTGATGGCTGTAGGGGGATATGCGTACTCCGTTTCCCTGTAAGCTCCCTTTATATCCTCACTTGTTGGGGTCATTGCATAGATGTACGTCAGAGCTTCTTCCATGCAGACTGCATAGCCCTTATCCAGGGTAACTTCCTTCAGCATACGTACTCTGCCTGATCCTTCATATTGAATGATCCTGATTGATTTCCTTTCAAGTCTGGGGAAGTATGACAGCTCCCTTGCCAGTGTTATCCCTCCAAGATTTGTGATTGCGTATTTCCCATTGTCCTGGAGTGAGAGTATGTGCTCTTCAAGCAGGTAATGGGCAATTCCTTCGTTGTCAGAGGGGAGAGGAAGCCGTCTGAGCTTGAAGTATGTTGAGTAGTCAATGAGTCCAAATGCCTCATTAAGGGTGAGATTTTGCTTTGCGTATTGCATCTCGAAGTTTGTGTTGCGCAGTCTGTCCCATAACTGGGCTTTCATTGCTGGCAGATCTCGAAGTTTTCTGGTGTAGCTTCCGACCCTGATGTACTCTTCCTTTTTGAATGTGGATGGCTGCCCCAATGGTTTTTGGATTTCTATTATTAAGACAGTTCTGCCATCATAATCTACAGAACGTGAAGAGAATTCAGTATTGGAAGAGAGCATATGCGTGAGCCAGTTTGACAGCTCTTCTTTTTCTCCCACCTTCACAGACTGGAGGTCTTCAGTTGTTCCGATAACGGAATGGGAGGAGTCATCAATGCCCCAGATCATGTAGCTGCATGATCTTTCTGCAAGAACAGCGCTGTTTGCAAGCGCTGAGATGTCTTCTCCAATCATGTCGGGCTTGAAGTTGTTGACCTTGAACTCGAGCCATGTTGTTTCATTTGGAAGTGCACATAGCGCATTGATTAGATCTTTGTCGTTATTGTTCTGCATAACCGCCACCTATTTATATTCTACAAACTGAACAAAAGTTCAGCTACCCATATCCTTAACTTCATCTATTCCGTATGATAGGAGTATTGATAGTGCAGCTTTTAACTGCTGCAGGAAGCGGGCCCCTTATAGGGGTATTGGATACCACCGGCTCGGCTGGTGGTCATCATATCTGAATCAAGTTCGAAATGGCAGCTGACCAAATAACGCATGGAAAACGCAAGAGGAACGCATGATGTGTTGAGGTGACTAACAGGTATGGCTTAAAGCGTAATCAGCCGCGGTCTGATGATGAATATATGCAGCTGTAGCTTTTGATTTGAACTGCAAAAGGGGCTATTAGTTCAAATTGTTTCCGCAGATACCTTGGAAAATAAAACAACTCCCTAGCATTGAGGGAGTTGCTTTAAGTGGAGATGATCGGAATCGAACCGACTACCTATTGAATGCCATTCAATCGCTCTAGCCAAGTGAGCTACATCCCCAAAAACTGAATGAGAATATAGCAAGAAGAGACGATAATTGCAACTCTTTATCTCTGAGAGTATTGCAACAGGATTCGTTCAACTGTATTCTTCTCTCAATATTCCAAAAAAAGGCAGGGCAATGATGGATAAGAAAATCAAGGTTGCTGTCATCGGTGCTACGGGAGCTGTTGGACAGGTTTTCATGTGGATGCTTTCCGATCATCCGTGGTTCGAACTGAGTTATGTTACTGCGTCGGCAGCGAGAGTAGGCCAGAAGTATGGTGCTACTGCTCACTGGGTTATGCCATTCGAGATGCCTGAATCAATTAAGGATATTGAGGTAAAGGAATTCAGTCTGCCAGAGATGTCCAAGGCAGGAGTACGCATCGTTTTTTCAGCACTTCCAGCTGCTGTTGCAAGAGAAGCTGAACCACAGCTTAGAGCTGAGGGATTCTATGTTTTCTCCAATGCTGCTGCAATGCGTTACGATGCTGATGTTCCTATTCTCATTCCTGAAACAAATATCGAGCAGCTTGATCTCATCAGGGAACAGGGCTATCCGCAGACAGGATTCTGTGTGACAAATGCAAACTGTGTTACAACAGGTCTTGCTATGGCACTTGCTCCATTAAGAAAATATGGCATCAAGACAATAACTATAAACAGTTATCAGAGTGTTTCCGGAGCAGGTTATCCAGGTCTTTCTTCTTTTGATATCACAGACAACTGTATTCCTTATATTGGCGGAGAAGAGGAGAAGATAGAGAAGGAAATCAAGAAGATTCTCTCCATCGATCCTGATGTCTATGCCTATACTGTCCGTGTTCCTGTAATGTTCGGACACCTTGAAACTGTATGGCTTGATTTTGAGAAAGAAGTGGAAATCGAGGATGTAATCAAAGACTGGGCAGATTTCAAAGTCGAGTCTGATTTACCTTCTTCTCCAGAACAGCCTGTTGTTTATTCAGATGCCCCGACATTCCCTCAGCCAAAGTATGCTTTCTGGGGAAATCCGAAAGGTATGGTTGTGTATACAGGACGCATCAAGAAGAAGAACGGCAAAATCGGATTCGTTCTTCTTGTGAACAATATCGTGAAGGGAGCTGCCGGTGGATCCATTCAGAATGCGGAAGCATTCGTTGCCCACTATGGCCTGAGATAATCAGCAACGGCTTTTATTGCTATTACTTAGCAGAGGGAACAGTCCATATTTTCTGTTCCCTTTTTTCTTCTCTCACGATAGTCGTGCAATCATCTGCATAGATAACGTAGTGCCTGCCATTCTGTTCTGCGTGGAATGTATTATGCCTTTTGCAATCTGTGCATGACAGTCCAAGTCCATCATGACGATAGCATGAGCGGGAAATGAAAAGAGGCGGACGATAGGTATTTGCTATCGTTGGCTTAATAGGCCATGGATTCTTATAGCTATCCCTTTCAATCCATAGATATCCTCCAATCAGGGATGGAACCGTTTCTTTTAGAAGTTTTGCTGCCTCTCTATTCGGAAGATACATGTAGATATCTGCAAAATAGCTGTATTCAGGGTGTGCGGAAGCGAAAATAAGATCTCCGATGTTGTTGAGCCCGACAACAGGATTTTCAATCTTCTTTAGCCTTTCTTCCATCGCTCTGAAGATGCTTTTCTCGTCATAACGCACAGCAGGGAAGGAAATGAAAGTCCTTCCATCAATCTTCACACCTTCCATATTCCATGGCGTGCGTTCTCCTTCGATTTTATAGCGGGGTGGAAGAATGATTGATTCCGACTCATCCGCCTCTTCAACATAATGCCTGTCATCATGAATTGAAGCAGATAGCTTTTCCAGAAAGTCTCTTCTAATTTTCTTCAATTCAGAAGGATTTATGTAACATTTTCCGATGGAATTCTCAAGTTTTATCGGATTGAGCTGGATTGGCAATGCTCCTGATTGAGCGAATATTGTGTTGATTGCGTTATCTGGGGAGTTGTCGGAATCTTGTATTAGACATCCATACCTTTCAGATATACTTCCAGCTGTAATTGTGATTGATCCTTCTTCAATCGAAATTCTTGCCTCTATATTCTTTCTCATAAGTGGCAACTCAGATTCAGATATTGCTTTCATGTTCAATGCACTGTCGGAAATCATATAGAGAGGAGTACCGGAAGGTATCTTCTCATCATCCGGCATGAAGAGTATTGCTCTGTTGTCCAGAGTCTCTCCGAGTTTTGCAGAGAATCTGTAAGGAACTGAGAGTCCCTTATCCTGAAGCAGAACCATCAAGCCATCATATGCTTTGATCTTCCTATCCGTTTCTACAAGAATCTTTCTTCCCCTCTGGTCAAGAATACGTCCGATTTTCTCTCCTCTGTGACCAGGAAATGTCCCTGTAGTCATTATCTGATGTCCTGGTTTCAAAGGAAGAAGGAAGCCTGGTCCTGATTTTCTCTGGAAAGATACGGAAACAGCATGCTGATATTTCCTTTCATCTTCGCCATCAATGATAGCCCTGTAATAGCGTGTGACGGCATCCACATATTCTGGACCTTTCAGTCGTCCCTCTACCTTCAGGCTGTCGATACCTATTTCCATCAGCTTTCTTACAAGAAGCCCTGCATCGAGATCTTCAAGAGAGAAGGGGTAGTATCGTTTTCCTGTCTCTTCATCCCTGAACCATGAGCGGCATATCTGAGCACAGCTTCCTTCGTTTGCAGAGCGTCCTGTAATACAATGCGATGCCATGCAGAGTCCTGAGAAGCCATAGCAAAGAGCTCCATGTATGAATACCTTGATTTCAATATCCGGGCAGTCTTTTCTAATACGTGCAATTTCATCAAGATTCAATTCTCTTGAAAGCACGACTCTCTCGAACCCCAGTTTCTGCAGAGCCTTGACTCCGCTTGTTGTGTGAACAGCAAGCTGTGTGGATCCATGAAGCGGAAGAGAAGGGAAGTCTTTACGTACAATTCTTGCAACTCCAAGGTCCTGGACAATCAGGCCATCACAGCCATATGCATCTATCGTTTTCAGTGTCTCATACAGCTTTGGAAAATCGTTATCATCGATGAGTGTGTTTACTGTTATGTATATCTTTTTCCCATTCTCAAGAGCATATCTGCGGATTCTGGAGAGGTCTTCTTCTGAGAAATTCCCGGCACCTTTTCTGGCAGAAAAGTCCTTCATTCCGAAATATACGGCGTCAGCTCCGGCTTTGAACGCAGCAATAGCTTCCTTGATTGTTCCAGCGGGTAGTGCAAGTTCTATCATATCTCCGAGTTTAGTGGTTTGAGCGCATGTCTACTAGCCCCATCTTTTGCAGATGCTTGTTGCCAAATATCCTGATAGTAATTATCCTGTCTTATAGCATATAACTGCCTTACCGCAGATATGAAATAAGGATAAGGAGAAACCTATGACAGTTAACGATCTCAAGCATTCAAAGCTTGTCCAGTGGATTAATGAGGTTGCTGCTCTTACAACACCTGATAACATCGTTGTATGCGATGGTTCCCAGGCACAGTATGACGAGCTCATTGAACTCCAGGTTGAGCAGAAGCTTTGCGTACGTCTCAATCCTGAGAAGAAACCAGGCTGTGTGCTTTTCCACTCGGATCCTTCCGATGTAGCACGTGTAGAGAAGAGAACCTTCATCGCAGCAGAGAAAGAGGAGGATGCAGGTCCTACTAATAACTGGATTGACCCGAAGGAACTCAAGAAAACAATGACGGACCTCTATCGTGGATGTATGAAGGGAAGGACCATGTATGTCATTCCTTTCTCCATGGGTCCGCTTGGTTCCCCAATGTCAAAGCTCGGTATTGAGCTCACAGATAGTGCATACGTTGTCTGCAACATGATGATCATGACAAGAGTCGGAGAGAAGGTTCTCGAAGAACTCGGAACAGATGGATATTTTGTTCCATGTCTCCATTCTGTAGGCAAGCCACTTCAGGCTGGCGAGTCAGACAATGGTCAGTGGCCATGTGCACCAATGGAGCACAAGTACATTTCCCAGTTCCCAGAGACAAGAGAAATCTGGTCCTATGGTTCTGGCTACGGTGGAAACGCTCTTCTTGGAAAGAAGTGCTTTGCTCTCCGCATTGCTTCTGTTCTTGCTCGTGACGAGGGCTGGCTTGCTGAGCACATGCTCATCCTCAAGGTCACTAACCCAGAAGGAAAGGTCCGCTATGTAACTGGAGCATTCCCATCAGCTTGTGGAAAGACAAACCTCGCTATGCTTATTCCAACCATCCCAGGCTGGAAGGTCGAGACAATCGGCGACGATATTGCATGGATGAAGCCGGGTAAGGATGGCAGACTTTATGCTATTAACCCAGAAGCAGGATTCTTCGGAGTTGCTCCTGGAACATCTGCAAAGTCTAACTATAATGCTCTTATGGCTGCTTCCAAGAACACCATCTTCACAAACGTTGCCCTTACAGAGGACAAGGATGTATGGTGGGAGGGAATCGGATACGATGCTCCTGGCAAGCTTACTGATTGGCACGGAAATGAGTGGGTACAGAACAAAGAGGATAAGTCTCAGGCACCTGCTGCTCACCCGAACTCAAGATTCACAGCACCTGCTGCACAGTGCCCATGCATTGCACCAGAGTGGGAAGATCCTGCAGGAGTTCCAATTTCTGCAATTCTCTTCGGTGGAAGAAGACCTTCAACAATTCCTCTCGTACACATGTCACGCAACTGGAATCATGGTGTATTCCTTGGATCTATTGTTGGTTCTGAGGTTACAGCTGCTACACTCGATGTTAAGGCTGGAACAATCAGAAGAGATCCATTCGCTATGCTTCCATTCTGTGGATACAACATGGGCGACTACTTCCAGCACTGGATTGATGTTGGCGCAGCAGCTCCTTCACAGGATGTTCTTCCAAAGATCTTCTACGTCAACTGGTTCCGCAAGGATGCAGACGGCCACTTCATTTGGCCAGGCTATGGCGACAACAGCCGTGTTCTTAAGTGGATCTTCGAGTGCTGTGATGGAACAGCTAAGACAGTTGATACTCCAATCGGAATCATGCCGACAGTCGATGCTATCGACAGACCAGAAGGTGTATCTGAAGCTGATATGGCAGAACTTCTCAAGGTTGACACAGAGGGTTGGCTCAGAGAGGTTGAGGACATCAGGACAAATCACTATCCGAAGTTCGGCAAGCACCTTCCGAAGGAGCTTTCTGACATGCTTGATACACTTGAGGCTAACCTTAAGGCATCAAAGTGATAGCTTAAATGTTCATCTTTGTAGCCCTGGATTTTTCCAGGGCTTCTTTTATGCCGATTTATCGGATTAAACGTTGAATTTAGCAAAAAAATACTTGATATCTGACAATTTTTAGTGGAAACTTATGGGCGGAAAAAGGGTAGGAGCAGAAGGGGGTTTTGTTCCAGCCCGGGATAAACGCTGTTTTTAAAGCGTTTTCCTTTCCTCCCAAATAAAATTTTTTGCTAGCTGTGAGATTTCGGGTAAACATCAAAAAGCCTTACGGGGGGGGTAAAGTTTTATTGACAGCGTTTAGGGAAATATTTCATGTCTTTGAAGTGCAAACACTTCGAAAGGGAGGAGACGTGTATGTTCGCTAAACGAGTCTTGGCAGCGCTTTTGCTGTTGCTCATCTGTACATTCTCGCTTATGGCTTATCAGCTGTCGCCGTTGAATGTTACATATGATCCAACCGGTGCAGGCAGTGCCAAGGTCTATACAATAGTTAATGACTCTGATGCGCCAATTGCCATTGAAGTGAGAGCTGAGCAGAGAATTGTTGATATTGATGGCAATGAAGCCAATCAGGATGGATCGGCATATTTTTCTATTCAGCCAAACCGTATGATTATCCGTCCGGATTCTACACAGCTTGTACGCGTGCAGTACAGAGGTCCGCAAACAGTTACAAGAGAACTTTCTTTCAGGATAATCTCTGAGCAGATTCCTATGCCTCGTGGAGCGCAGGAAGAAGAATCTGGACAGATGATATCCTTCCTCTTTGTATATTCAACAAGTGCATATGTCCGCCCATCAAGAATTGTCGAGAGTGTTACATCATCTGTGAATACGACAAGTGATAATAAGCTTGAAATAATTCTTGAAAACACAGGCAGCGTTCATCAGATGCTTAATGATCTTTCCATCACTCTTACAGGGGACGATGGAAGCACCTATACACTTTCAGAAGAAGAACTGCAGCCCCTCTTAGGACAGAATCTTCTCACGGATTCAAAGCTGAGGACAATTATTACAAAACCAGAAGTGCTTTCAGCTGCTACAGAAATATCTGCAGCAATAAGTTACGACTATACCTATTCAACCTGAATCGGCTGATTAAGAGATTTTATTTATCAGGAAAAAGGAGACGGGTATGGTTCGGCGTTTCGCTATTATTATCTTGTCGTCTCTGACGGCGGGTTGTACAGCGTATTTGGCCCTGTTTTCAAAGAACATGGGCCAGGGTCTTTCTGTGATTCTTGGTTATGCCATTCTCTTGATGTCGTCGGTACTTATGAATCTATGCATTCATGGAAGTACTGACAGCACGAAGAGAACGGCTCTGCTTGTCTTCTCACTTGGAGTTCTAGTCTTCTTCCTTGGCGGAATAATTTACATACTTTTTACCTCCGAACAGTATAAGTATGTCTCTCCATCCCCTCCTGTGGAAAACCACAGCACGGAAAGCAATGCCTCTGATGTAGCGAAAGCTACTGAGAATGAAGGGACAGATATCACCCCCACAAACACAGAGCCCTCTGTTTCAGAGCATAGCCTAACTGAAAGTCAGGAGCCGTTCTCCTCTTCTTCCGATATAGAAGAATACCATACAGATCTGTCTGTTCACCAGCCTTCAGCGCCATCAGTATTCAATACCATCACAGCCATTGATACTGAAAGCATAATAATTGAAATAGAAGATACGGAAAAACAGGAATCTATTGTTTTGCCTGATGCCGATGAGAGCACAGAGTCTGTGATGGCTGATGCAATTCCATCGGAAATTTCTGAAGGTATTCCTCGCGATATGACAGCACAGGAGCATTTCGATGATTTCTGGGCAAGCTTCTATGTCCAAGGTGAAGATGAGTTCCTGCTTGAAGATGGCATTTATTACATGACGCTTGTCATAAACGGGAATGAAATTGGCGATATAACTGTGAATATCCAGGATGGGAAACCCTCCCTTTATGCCAATGAGATAAAAACCTATGTTCAGGATACGATTACTGATGAAGCCGAATTAAGAATATTCGGCGGTAATGAGATGTATCTGACCATCGATGACTTCAATTCCCTTGGTGTCGAGACAGAATTTGACAGCCTTGGATATACAGTATTGATGCAGTTTAGCTCGGAAGATATGCCAGTACAGATACTCAGTATCCGCACTCCGATGAGCAGATTTCTCGAAAAACCGCCTATCACAGATTCAATCTGGCTTGATCCTGCTGTTTTTGTGCTTTCCTCAAGATATTCCTTTACCGGAAACTTCACGCTCAATCCAATCTCTCGTTTTACCGATACCTTGAATTTCAATTTGTCTGCATATAACACCGGACGTCTCTTTGATGTGAACTTCGATTTCAATTATTCGATGCGTTTTGGTCTTGATTACTTTGATTTCAATTTCGGTTCCTATGAATTTAATTATGATTTTGAAGATGCAATGATTCGTCTCAGCTGGGGAAATATCTCGACCCATCTCTTGTCTCCTGCTGGCACGAATCTTGGAATCAGATTTGAGAAGAACCTTTCATACGGTCCTGTGAACGCGAGAGGTAAAAGCCATATAGAGCAGATAATAACAATAGAGAAAGAATCCGAAATCCAGGTAATAAATGAAGGACGTGAGATTTTCCACAAGACTCTTCAGCCTGGAAATTACCGCTTGCAGGATTTTGTTCTCTATACAGGTGCGAACAGAATAAAAATCATTGTCACGCCAATCGACGGAAGTCCATCTTATGAGAAGGATATAGAGCTTTCATACTCAAGCTCATTGCTTGCACCTGGAGAGATTTATTTTGGTGGTGCAATTGCAACGGGACGTAGAATCGTCAATTCATCCTCTTCTCAGATTGCTGGAAGCATAAGGCTTCCTCTTTGGAATAACAGGAGCCTTGAATATGATTGGCGCAATGTTGTGCTTTCGGGAAATATAAGAATGGGACTTTCAAAGAGTCTAACGCTCGATGCTTCTTTTGCCCTGCAGAATGAAGTAAGCGATGAAGCTGTGTTCAGGCCACAGGGAAAGCTTGCCATGGAATTTACCCATGCCAACATACTTGGTACCAGTAGATACAATCTCAATGTAACTGCGGAGACTGATGATTACGGGGATTTCCTTCTTCCAGGTATTTATGCGCATTTTGGACACCAGGTTTATACTGGATTCTCTCCTGTAAGCTCCGTCAATCTTGGTCTTACATATGAGACAGATGTTGGCGATATGTTCTCCGATCACAGATTCTCTCTGTCTACGAGCTTTTCCGGTGGCTACGGAATATTCAGCTGGGGCCTTTCGCTTTCCGGCTCTCTCCGGACAGAAAGACCTAGTGACATAATATGGTCAACATCAGCATCCGCATCATTCTCGTTCTCCAGAAATTTCTATCTCAGCGCAAGTGCTTCGATGGGTGGGTTATCTGGGGATATGCAGTATATTAACGGAAGAGTCGGTGCGACGTTCAGGTTCAGCCCGGCAACTGTCAATGTAACTGCTTCCACATATGAAACATCTGCAGAAGTAAGTATAAGGGAATCTGGGCATTCATTCTCCGCCGAAGTCTCTACCGATGATATCACTACATTTGATTCCTATTCCCTCGATGCTGATTACTCCTATTCAGGCGATTATGTTAATGTCGGTTTTGGCCTTAATGCCAGCGATATATTCGACAGTGTTACTGGTTCCGTCTCGCTTTCAACGTCATCGGTGTTTGCGGATGGCTATATGGCGTTCAGTTCATACCTTCCATCGAATTTCATGTTCATCGTACAGGAAGGAGGGCTGGAGGGAAATACTCTATCTGCCGGTGTTGCAGGACAATCTGCTTCTGTTGAGATACCCACATGGTTCAATGTTGGCTTGTACAGAAACATACCGAGAAACCGTGGAACATCCCTTTCACTTTTCAGCATGGGGGAGGGTTCCTTTGGCAGTATGCAGGACTTCGATGTATATATCCCTGCTTCAAAGACTGCGGGTTATGTTCTCCATATTGAAGCTGATAGGGTTTACACGATTGCGGGCTATGTCAGCCTACCTGATGGAAGTGTATGGAGCAATGGCTCTTCTCCTGTATATCGCATGACAGTGGATGGTAAGGATGCCAATCTCGAACAGGTTGATGAATACATCTTCTCCGATAACGATGGACTCTTCGTTCTCTCAGGTCTTGCGCCGGGAAGATATGCTTTTGACATTAATACTGAGGATGGAAAATGGTTCCTTTGCTCTTTTGTTGTTGAGGATGCTCCTGATCATATCGGAGAGATGCAGTTTATCGATACTGTTGTTGAAGATCAGAGCATAGAAGTATCAGAACCATACGGCGGTACATACAGCTTCACAGGCAATCGGTATTTCATGACAGGTGATGAGTTCTGGGCAATGCTCTATCCGGAGTTTGAGGTGGCTGTATGAAGAGACTGATTGTACTGTTACTGACAATTTGCTTCATGCTTTCCCCCGTTATTTCTGAAGCGGAGGAAACTCTTACGATAAAAGCCTACAAAACAGGTGGAAGTAGTACTGAGCCTTATCTTGTGTTATACGCCATAGACTCTATAACAGATGGTTCACAGCTTGAGAATATTGATTCTGTACATTCAGGTATTGACCTCGATGAATTCGTAGATAATGGTAGTGGAAATCTGCTCGGCACACTGCCAAGTGGTACATCTTCCGATGGACTTGCTTATGGAAACATTGTCTTCTCATACAGGGCGGAGGGAAATTTTGAAGGTAAGTTCGAAGTCACAACTGATATTGAAAGTTTTGAATATACAGATGATCTCGGAAAATCTTATTACATCGATGCCTATTATGAGCCGAAGAACAAGAGCATAGGTTTCAATACCGGTAACTCTCCTGCAACTATAACGGAATCTGGAGTCACCGTCTCACTATCTTCCAATCCATCGCATCAAATCTCAAGGTCACGTGCTGTAACTCCCGGAAAACGTACAGAGGGGCCTGTTGGTGTAACATTCTTATCTTCCTGGGAGGTCTCGGATGGTTCTAATTCGACGGAATACGGCTTGGTAGATGAGACCTGGATTGTCAGAGAAGCTATGTATCTGATTCTGAAGGAAAGTGGAGAGACTGGTAGCTTTGAATCAGCTCCCGATGGCACGTATAGAGCTCTTGTGACAATGAAACTGGAGGTAAAATGATGAAGAGGGGAATTTTATCTGTACTGCTGATTCTCTTGCTATCCTTTAGTCTGTTCAGCTCCGCTGATTCCATTCATGAATTCACAAGATCTTTTACTATCCAGGCTGGTCGTAGCGAGTTCTCCACCTTGGTTATTACCCCAATATCCTCACAGACCGAGAACTATCGAATCGGTATGCCTTTCAATATCGAGGATGTGCAGGTCCAGAGCACGAACCTGACAACAGGAAGAACCATTGCGGAGTGGTCATTAATCTCAAATACAGAGTTCGACATACTTATAGATGCAAAACCTATGAAATACATCGGCAGCGAAGGTTCTTCCCCTGATATCCCTATCCCATATATGCTCACGTTTGATTGTGACCTTTCCTTGGCTTCTGGAGGACAGGAGAATATCAGTTTCTATTTTGATATGGGAGAAACTGGAGAGTCCGATAACTGTGGAATTTCCCATGGCGACACACAAATAGATGCTGCCGAAGCACTTGGCGATAGTCCAACTCATCCTGGAGCTAAATCATTCGAGTTCGATATTCTTTCAGGTCTTTCCTCCGGTCTTGCAGAAGGAGGTGCTTTTCTTGGTTCTTTGAATGGAACCATAGACTTCAAATTCACAAGAATTACCTCTGAAGAATTAGCAAGTTCTGACTATCCTGCAGGTCAGTATGAAGCTGAGGTGATTGTCACACTAAGGGAGGTTGAATAATGAAACGTATACTCTTGTTGATTCTATCATTAATCATTCTTTCAGCTTCCATTGTGGCTGATGAGCCGGAAGAAGGAGAGAGAGAAGAAATATTGAGGATTCTGAATGACATACAGTCTGGAGTAGTTGTTGAAATAATGCCAGATACAGGTGCCTATGGCGTTAATATGCGTGACTCTCGTTATCCTGAGCGAGATGCAGGAGCACTACTTAGTTATAGTGACATAGACATCGATACACTCAGCCCCAGCAGCGATGATTTTAGAAAAATATATGTTCCTGCCCAGATGGTTCTGCTTGCAGGTGTAGAGAATGTTCCAACGGAAAGCTCCCTGATAACTTATAGAAGAGAATATACGACAAATAGTCCGTATATAAGAGAAGATGTTCCTGCTTTTCGGATTATTTTCGAAGATGATCCTAGAAATGAAAGTGGAATGTCTTCAGTTGATATTGATATAAGAAGTTCGACCGACTATATGTATGTCTCACAGTCAAATCCGATTTATCAGAGGCCATACAAGCTCTATGCATCACCAAGATACAATTTCTCCGATGGCACTGTGGATAACCAGGATAAAACTCATCACTCTGGAGAAAGCATTGAATTCTACAACGATCATATCAGCGATAACATAGATTTTCACCCAGATAAAGCCGGTGGATATTCTCATATGAATACATGGTTTGATCTCATCCTTGCTCTCCCATATGACTCTTACAATGAATCTGGTGTTCTTTGGGATAATAAAGAATTTCCGCTAGCAGATAGCAATGACTACTCGTCTGTTGTAACAATCACAATAGTGTGGGATCAGAAATATAGAATTGAATATAATGAAGGGAATTGGGAGTCTGTTTGGTGGGCTGGTTGGCGTTATTGCTACGATTCTCCTCGGTGGGTCGATTACACATCAAAGCTTGGTGTATCCGGCGTCCTGAGAGTTGAAAAGACGCTTTCAATCCCTTTCTCCGGTTTCTCCTCAACCATTGAATCTGGTCCGCTTGATGATACAGGAAGCCTTGTAATCACACCATATCCAGCAGCATCGAACTTAAGTCTTGATGCGGAGGATACAGGAGGAGATGCAATACCTGTTGCCGAAATTCAGTTCATCATGACATATGGATCTACAAATTATGTGCTGAACCCGTCCACATCGAATACCTGGATATTCTTATCAGCAAGTCCAGATCCATATGCAAGTAATCCAAATGGATTTATGCTGGTGCATGATGAAGCTGGAAGCATTCTCACTTCATATAACAGTACACCTTATACTGTTACAGTTACAGGGATAACTGCTAATTCTGATGGAGCTGGTGGAGATGAGGTTGTCTTTGACGGCAAGGAAAAAGCTGCGGATTTCTATCTCAACCAGACTGGTCCTGACAGCTATATCCATACAGAGCCTAATTACAATCTGGAGCTTCCGCATACACATGGCAAGTACTCACATTACAGCGAGTATGAAGGAATTGTAAGCGTTCAGATACCGAGAACACCTGTTGCCGCAGATGGAATGCGAGCCGGACGTTACACAAGTGAAATTTATATCCATGTGATGACGGAGAAGTAGGAGGAAGTGATGATATCTAAGAAAGCATTATTACTGATTCTTATTCTTCTGCCAGTTCAGTTATTCTCCTCTGATACTTCATTCAAGTCATTCAGGGAGCTTCCTGAATCATACTCCTTTGGTGTTGAAGGAGGAGATGTCTTGGTTCTTTCCGAGAATGAAGAAGGGGTAGCATATGGTGGAGTCGATTTGCATTACCAGGCTGTAAATCCTGGAGATGTGGAGTTATATGTCAATTCATTCCCTATTAAAAATGCCTCGGATGATGACATAGATTACATCTATGCAATCAACAATACGACTGGTTCCTTGATTTTCGGAACGACAGACGACGATGAAATGCTGATTCACCGCTACACTCCAGGGAGCCTCTCTGAAAGCGGGGAGATGACGATGCGAGTAAAAACTCTCGATAGTACCACAAGCGATGCAAGCTTGCCAGGTTACATGGTCCTGAAAGTGAGGAGCTTATGAGAAAATTTCTTATCTTCATGATTCTCCTGATCTCCGTTTTTTCACTTTCCGCCGCCAGTAGCAGTCCTTTAGCCTTGGGCGCTGAATACGAAGGAGAGACGATTGAATCTGGGGCGAATGTAGCAGCGACTAATATAACGTTGGATTTATCAGGGCTTTTCCTTGCAAATATCTGGTTTGAATCTGAAGCGGAGACACCAATCCAGAATGGCGAAATCCGCCTTATTTCTTCTACAGATGGAACTGCAATTGGGTATGTGAATCTATCATGGCTCGTCATCTCATCCAGCCCAATAACCCTCATTTTTTCTGCAGATGGAAAACTCGGAAAACCAGAAGGAATAGGAGGGGAAATAAACTGGGCTCTGTATAGGACTGAAAACAGCGAGGAGAAGCTGGTATTTGATACAGCGGGGACTATGTCCTCCGAGGAAATAGAAATCGGAATAGAAGAAGGGGAAGGTAAATCGAGTGGTAACATCCCATTGGTTATCAGGACAGCGCCTTATTCTTCTGCATCTTACGATTATGATTACAGTGCAATTCTGAAGCTCAATGTAAGAGCTGATTGATTGTACAAAGGAGAGAAAAGAATGAAAAAAATTTTATTTGTTCTCATTATGCTGCTGGCAGTAGGTATGCTCTCAGCAGCTACGTCGGTTACTTTGGATGGCTCTACCAGGAATGGTGAAGCAACTCTTAAAGTTGTTCTTCCACTCAAATCTGGAGAATTCGAGTACATTACTGTAGGGTTTACAGATTCTGAAGTAGATACAGCAGAAACAGGAGCGTTTGCTGTTGTTACACCGTATGCATCAGGAGAAGTAAAACTTGATTCTGATGGAGATAACACGGCTTCTATTAAAAGTAATCTTTATGCTTACTGGCAGATTCGTACAAACAGTACTGTGACAGTTACTCTTTCAAAAGATAAAGCTCTTACAGGCGAAAGCGTTAGCGATACAATCGACTGGAAGATTGTTGCCGATAGTAAAACTCAGGATATGAACGACTATGATACAACAAATGCAATTACTCTTGTAAATGCTTGGAAGGCAGCGGGAGGTTCAACAATCAATCAGGGAAGCGCTCAGATTACCATCGATACAGAGGATTATTCTGGTAAACCGACTGATGACTACTCTGCAAATCTTGTACTTAATGTAGCAGCGGTTTGAGTAAAACTGACAGCTGCACTATGTAGTGGGGATAGTGCAGCAATTTACCTTGGGGTGAATGATGAAGAGAATTGCGATTTTGATGATTATTCTATTAATTACAGGTTTTTGCTTTGCATCTGGGACGGAAACATCTGTGACGATTCAGTATGATGCAGATTCTCCGTTCGAAAGTGCGGAAGTATCTGCTGTCCTGTCTTTGAAGCCTTCTTCATCATTCAGCTATAAGGTTGGGTTCACAACATCAGGATCCTCTTATAATTCACCTGTCGCGACAATTCCTTTGACGCCTGCAATAGATACAGAGCAGAGTACATTTACTTTTGAACCTCTTACGGAGATTTATGTTTATTGGGATATATTCGGAACAGATCCATTTCGTCTTATGCTTGGTGCAACAGGACCTCTGACGACGGAGAACAGCGAGAGTTTTATAGGATGGAAAATCAGTAGGCTGGATGGAGAGGGAACGACAATAACCTGGGATTCGATTCCGGAAGATTGGGAAAGTGCTGTTGATTCAAAGACGATTGAAATAATGCGATATACCTATTCCGGCCGGGGGCTTCCCGTGGAACAGAATAACAGACAGCTGAGGATTGAGCCTACTCTGCCGTCAAATAAAATTTCGGGTTATACCGCTACGACATATAATGCATATCTTGTGCTGTCCTTGGAGACGATAGAATGATTAGAAAGGTTTTTATTGTAATCCTGTTTTTTGTTTCCATTTCATCATCTTTTGCTGTGCAGATTGACCCGATTTCCATGGACGTCTCGTTTACATCTGGTCTTGTCGCGAATTTTGGGTTTTCCACGTATCCTCCAGATTCTGCGATTAAACCTGAGTCATCTGTCCCTTCTGTGATTGAATTCACTTACAATGATAGAACGGGTAACTTCGAGACTCCGACATATTATATCTATTACCAGGTTTTCACTCCGGTTAATGCGCCTTTGAAGGTTAGTGTTGTTGCTACTGGGCTTAGAAACATTAATGACAGTAATGATATTCTTGTGTGGAATGACCGCGAGGGGAATATTAAGTGTATCGAAAATCCCGATGCTTTTGATAACCCTAGTCCACATAAAACACCAATCGAATCCAATCTCACTATCGACAGGGAACCTGCAAATTACGACTCCAAGGCATTTAAGCTTGAAGTCAATGCCAGTGAAGTGAATTACGATGCCGCATACCGCGGTCAGATTACAGTTTATATCGAGTCATGATATGAAAAGATGCCTTTTTATTCTGCTATGTTTGCTATCAGTATTTGCTATCAACGCGGTAGAGACTCTGCCTGTGCCTGATGAAATTAAATTTGAAATGTATTTCAGGAAAGAGAATCAGCCGACATTCTGCTTTGTTGAAGAGGAGCCTTCAACAATTCCTGTAGAAGGAACAATTGCTGATATCTCTCAGATTGCTTTTCCTACAGTATATTCTCAGGCAGATTCTGATTATAGTTCCGATAAGGTAGCAGCGATTGCATTGTATTGGGATGTATATGGAACATCTCTGACGATTGATCTCATGTTCTCCGGCTCCCAATCAACCGATACGGGGACTTGTTATATGCTTTCAAATACACAGGGAGGAAATGGATACAACTATAATGTTGAGATTACGTCGAAGCATGAAAGCATTGATCAGGAAAGAATTAGTTTATTTACGGAGAGCGAGATGAGTTCTGAATCATTTCATTCCCCATTGGATGGGACTTCTCGTAGTTTGAGCCTTATCTCTAATGAGAGCATCCTTGATGGTAGAGCTTCCGGTAGCGTGACTCTTGATATGACACTACCATTTCCAACTGAGACAGGCTTTGCGATGGGGCAGTACACCGGAACGATAACCGCGAGTATTATTGTGGAAGACTAATTGATACGGATTAACGTCAGTGATGAATCATCCCTGCTTGCTGTGAATAGAATGGAATTATTGGAGACATATTCAAATGTCATGTATGCATCGTAGCTTAGATACAGCGTGTAAGTAATCTCTGTTGCATTTGTCCAGCCTCCGCGTTGGTAAACATATTCAAGAAGGTCAAAATTATCCTGGATTTCTATCTGTCCTTTTTTTATGTTGCAGATACCAATGTAGTTGCCGTTGTCGTACATCTCCCATTCTCCGAGCATCCAATCTGGAATAGTTGTGTTTCCTGGTATGTTGCCACAGGATGCAAGAAGAATAATGATAGTCAGTACAATGGTTAGAGCTTGCTTCATATCAAGATGATAATATGTAATCATCATTTTTCCCATAAATATCATTTACTGTAATGGACTTATCGGGTAGCTTTGTATTGAAAACATATCTACTGGAAGAGGCGAATCTTATCTTTGAGACTGTATTTCCCTGATGTTTTGAATTTTATCAAATACATTCCAAATTTCATCAGATTTGACAGTAATTTTACTTCCCGGATTCCAGATGTTTCATCAGCCAATTTTATCGCACAGCTTCATTTCTCGTTATGTTTTTCTATGCGGATATGATGGAGAGTAAGTCGCTATTTATCTTGTTCATATAGGAAAACCTCCGAACTGTTGAATCTCTTTTACTGTTTGACTGCATTTGCAATTTTACTGACTTCTGTGACAGGCATACCAGTTGCAATTGCGATATCATTATCAGAGAGGATTCCCATTGATATAAGATTCTTCACAATCTGTTCTTTTTCCTCCTGTCTGCTTATTGCAGCATATTTCTCCATAATCTCATCAAATTTGCTGTATGTTTCTCCCATTATGATCTCGCTCCCTTTTACTCTTCTGATGATGCTTTTCATCATCTCGTTCTTCATAGAACTATAGTCCCTTTCTGCTATGTCCTTGTATATCGTACCAAGCTCCTCATCCATTTTACCATTACATGTCAGGTTGGCCACAACAAGCGTACAGAGAGCATCTCATCATCCTTCATTTTTATTGCGGAAACGTGTATTTATTGACACCGTTCAGCTTTTAGAATGAGTGTTTGCATAGAGGCGAAAACATGAAAATACAGGTGGTAAATAAGGGAGTTTTCCATTAATTATAGTGAGGCTGAGAGAATTATCTTGTTCTTGGTCATGGTTCTAAATGATTAGAACTTTGTGATAGATTTTCAGTATGAACTATGAATACATTGATTCAGATGAGAAGATAGAAAAGGCTGTAAAGAGATTTGAGAAACTTGAAAGAATTGCAGTGGATTTCGAGTGCGAATTCAACCTCCATATTTATGGAGAACATCTTTGCCTTATCCAGATATTCGATGGCTTATCATATTATCTTATTGATCCAAGAGCAGAGGGTGTCACAAAGAAAGGCCTGTCTTTTTTCTTTTCATCCTCTGTGAAGAAACTCTGGTTTGATTGTCAGTCTGATGCCTCTCTTGTATTCAAGGTTTATGGACTTACGATTACTAATATCTTTGATGTCAGAGTGTTGGCAGAACTTCTAGGATTTCATGGAAACCTGAAAGCTCTTGAAGCAGAGTATCTGCATATCGAGAGCACAATGAATAAGAAAAAGAACCAGCAAGCAAACTGGCTCAAGCGGCCGCTTCCAGAGGAGCAGATTGAATATGCTTTGGAAGATGTATCGCATTTGATGGATCTTGAGGATGTGCTTGTTCCTCTTATTCACGAAAGAAATCTCGATAAAGCAGCACTTAGTTCGATGAAGAAAGCAACAACACCCAAGAAACCTCTTCCTGGATGGACACGTCTGGGTGGTTGGAAACGGCTTACAAAGGAAGAGAAAATCTATGCAAAACACATCTATATTGCCCGCGATAAAATCGCGAGACGTTTCAATGTGCCTGCTGCAAGGGTGATGGATAAGCATCTGATTATTGAAATTGCAAAAAACAGGCCTCTTTCAAAGGCCCGTCTTGCTGCAATGCTGGAAAATGAAAGTGAGAGATTCCGTGCTTTCATCATTCCTGCACTCTGGGATGCCATTGTCTCTGGAGATAAAGAGGCAAAAGGTCAGTCAATTAACGCTGAGATGTAGCTTACAAGCGCTTCCATCTCGCTCTTTCTTATCCTTTCATTCACGCTATGTGCATTCTCGTATCCAATACACAGTGTGATGGCATCGAGCCCCAGACGGCGGAGATTATTTGCATCACTTCCTCCTGATGTCGGTTTCGTCTTTCCGTCTCTTCCTATGGTTTCAGTTGCTTCCATTGCCCTTACGAGAGCCCTGTCGCTTTCCTCAAGAATATAAGGCGTATACATTTCGATAAGTTCAGTTTTGCATTCTGCGCCAGTTTTTTCCGCCGCTTTCCTTGCATTGGCGATTATGGTTTCAGAGACGTTTTTCCGTTTTTCATCAGATAATGACCTTACTTCATAGATAACAGTGGCTTTATCTGGAACGATGTTTGTAGACCCCGGCGCCATGAATGAACCCACGTTACAGGTTGTCTCTTCATCAATACGGCCTGTTGGAGAAGAGGCTACGGCCATAGCTGCTGCTTTGATAGCATTGATTCCTTTTTCTGGACTGAACCCGGCATGTGCCGTGCGTCCAAGCATGGTTATCTCGATTCGGTTCTTTCCAGGGGCTGAGATTATAGCGGTTCCTACGTCCCCAGCTGCATCGAGTATATATGCAGCTTCGATATCAAAAGGAAGGAAGAATTTCTTCTCAATCTTGCCGGAACCCTGAAGTCCCAGTTCTTCTGCTCTTGTGAACAAAAAGAGTGCATCCGGATATTTCTCTGCCACGGTAAGAACTGCAGCTATTCCTGCTTTATCATCAGCACCGAGAGCTGTATGTCCATCTGTGAAGAAATACTCTTCATCTTCAAGCATGTGAGCTTCGACAGCTCTTTCGACGGTATCCATATGGCAGACCATCATGACTTTGCTGCCTTCAGGATTTTTCCAGAAAAGCAGATTCCCTTCGTCATCATCGCGGAAGAAATAGCCAAACTCAGTCATCCTGCCGATGATATAAGAACTGATTCCATCCTCCTTCCAAGAAGGGGAAGGTATTGATACCAGATTCCTGAAATGCTCAAAGACGTTCATAAATCAGAATATAGTCCTCTTTCCCCTTTTGTACCATAACCAGGAGCTGGGGAAATATTAAAAAATAAGGCGGAAAATTTAAAAAATATTTGCGGGAAATATGAAAAGCATTAATATTATCATATGATTGAACGGACAATTTCACGGAGAATACTTTCACTTTCAGATGATTTCAAGGTTCTGCTAGTCACTGGGGCTCGGCAGGTAGGGAAGACAACGCTTCTTAAAATGCTCTGTGAGAATGGTAGAACATACATTACGCTTGATGACAAATCATCGCTTGATCTTGCAAAGACCGATCCTGAAGCCTTTTTCCTTCTTAACCCTGTTCCTTGCATGATTGATGAGGTTCAGCGTGCTCCCGAGCTAATGATCAAAATAAAAGAAATTGTCGATTCAGATAATCGTAAAAATCAGATATGGCTTACAGGAAGCCAGAAACCACGGTTGATAAGACACATTTCAGAAACACTGGCAGGAAGAGTTGCAGAGATAGATGTATTTCCATTATCACAGGCCGAGAAGCAAGGAGACCCATACAGATTATCTTTTTATCCATCTTTTGATGGCAGAGAGGCAGCGCTATGGGACTATAAAGAGACAATAGAAAATGTCGTCCTCGGAGGATATCCAGAACTTCAGTACATTAAGAAGGCAAACCGTGCCGACTGGTTTCACTCCTACATTAGCACGTATTTGCTAGGTGATATCCTTTACGAAGAAGGAGACATCGGAATTGGCATTACAGACTTCAGACATTTCCTGATGATTTTGGCTGCAAGAACCGCTGAGCCTGTGAATTACTCAGCGATTGCCGCAGAATCAGGGCTTACTGCCTACAAGGCAAAGATCCTTGTTTCTCTTCTTGTTTCATATGGAATAATCTACTTGCTTCCTGCCTATGCGGGAAATACGCTGAAATCCCTTACGAAAACTCCTCGTATGCATTTTACAGATACAGGACTATGTTGCAACCTTCTTGGAATTGAGGATGTTGATGGTTTTATAAAACATCCATTATCTGGAAGAATATTCGAATCATATGTTGTGGGAGAGGTTGTCCGGAACGCTGTAAACAATGCGGATTTTGCCAGTTTCTATTACTATAGAGAAGAGACAAAGGGGAAGGGGAGCGGTCAAGCAGAGATAGATCTTCTTAAGGAAAAGAACGGTATTATTTACCCAATTGAAATCAAGATGAATGCCTCTCCTGTGAGCAGAATGGCAAAATGGTTCAGCTCAATACCGGAAGATAGGAGAGGCATGGGAACGATTATCTGCATGAACAAGGAGAAGACCCTTCTTGGAAAAGATCTTCTCGTTCTCCCTGCATCGATGATTTAACTTATTTCTTCCTGCTGTATGGTGTATCTGAGAGAGGAAGGCTGTACCTTTCCTTTCCATCCAGACGGCGGTATGCATTAGCTATTGCCGGCGCTGTTGGGATTGTACATAGTTCTCCGACTCCTTTTGCACCATAGGAGGATGCCAGCTTACCCTCAGCCTGCACAAGTATTGTCTCTATTTCTGGACGATCCGTTGTCCTCAAGAGCCCAAGCGTTGCGTATCTGGATTTGACAAGGCCATTTTCAGTGATGAAATCCTCTGTAAGCGCATAGCCCATACCCATTAGCACGCCACCTTCAATCTGTCCTTCAATCGCTTTTCTGTTAATGACAGTACCTGCATCGCAGGCTGCGGTTATTCTCTTCACTTTACCTTCTTCGTCGAGCTCTGCGACCTGGGCAGAATAAGAGTAGGCAAGGTGAGAGACAGGGTTTTCCTTTGTGCTGGTGATAGGATCTGTTTTGAAATTGAACTCGGCACTGAATTCCTGTCCTTCAAGCTTTTCGATGCTTTGGGTGCTGAGAGCCTCTTTCAGACGAAGGGACGCAAGGCGTACGGCTTCTCCTGTGAACGCAGTCTGCCTTGAGGCTGTAGATGTTCCGCTGTCAGGAGTGCGGGAAGTATCAGGTGCCTCTACAATGAAAAACTCGCTTTTCATGCCCAGTGTTTCTGCAGCTATCTGAAGCATTACAGTTCCGATTCCCTGTCCCATGCAGGATGCAGAGGAACGGATATGAATCTTTCCATTTTCGACAGAGAGTATGCATCTTCCGATGTCTGGAACACCGACGCCCACTCCGCTGTTCTTCATAGCCAGAGCTATGCCCGTCTTCTTAGAGCCATAGTAGGTTGATCTGACAGCTTCAAGACATTCTCTGATACCAGTATCAGGACCTGCAATCTGCCCGTTTGGCATTACATCCCCTGGCCTGAGAGCATTCAGCATCCTGATTTCAAATGGATCAAGACCGACAAGTGTCGCCATCTCATCCATAGCACTTTCCATTGCGAAGCATGATTGCGTGACTCCAAACCCTCTGAAAGCTCCTGCAGGTACATTATTTGTGTACAGCGCCTTTCCATCGACTTCAAAGTTCTGGAAATTGTAAGGGCCGGATGCGTGTGTACAGGCTCTCTGTAAAACAGGTCCTCCGAGAGACGCATATGCTCCTGTATCTGCAATTATCTCAGCCTTCATGCCTTTAAGCCGCCCTTTGCCATCAGCTCCCAGGCGGATATGTATTTTCATTGGATGGCGTTTTGGATGAACTTCAAGGCTTTCCTGTCTTGTCAGCTTGACCTTTACCGGACGTTTGAGAAGATAGGCTGCAAGTGCCGCATGATGCTGCACGGACATATCCTCTTTACCGCCAAACCCACCACCGACGAGAGTTGCTCTTACACGGACCTTCTCTTCAGGAAGCTTCAGCATCCTTGCTATCTCGCGCTGGTCATCATATACGGACTGGTCGGATGCATAGACAAAGACACCATCTCCATCTGGCAATGCTACAGCACACTCTGGTTCCATGAATGCATGCTCTGTAAATGGAGTAGAGTAGGTTTTATCTACGATGTATGCACTTTCACTGAGAGCTTTCTCCGCATTTCCGCGGGATATATGCTCATGATCCATGATATTTGAGTGTCCTTCATGAACCTGTATTTTCTCTTTCAGCGCATCTTCTGGAGTATAAACACCCTCAAGTTCCTCATAGTCAATTTTTATTTTGTCCCTGATTCTCTTCAGTGCATCTTCAGTTTCAGCCACCGCGATACAGAGCGCATCTCCGATATATGCTGTTGTCTCTCCGCATTTGATGATGACGGGCCAGTCAGTAATCAGATGTCCGTGAATATTGTTCGGGACATCTTCTGCTTTTATGACAGCGATGAATCCTTCTTCCTTTTCCGCCTCTGCTGTATCTATGGAAAGCAGTCTGATCCTCGGTTTTGGAGAACGGATTGCCGTGGCGTAGACCATTCCATCGAGGAAGATATCATCGGTATAGATACCAGTACCAAGAGCCTTTTCGTGGGCATCTATTCGAGCCATATTCCCCGAGAGTGCTGGATTAAGGTCCTCTTCCGGAATGCCTCTGTTATTTCTGAGTATTTCAGAAGCGAGAAGGACTGCGTTCTCAATCTTTACATAGCCTGTGCATCTGCAGATGTTTCCCCTTAAGACTTTCTTTACATCATCCCTTGTAGGAGATGGATTTGTATCCAGCAGAGCTTTTGCGGCTATTATCATTCCCGGTGTACAGAAACCGCACTGTACAGCTCCAGCTTCTGTGAAGGCATAGGAATAGACAGCCTTTTCTCTGTCGGACAGTCCTTCAATAGTTATTATGCTAGCACCATCAAGTCTTGAAAGCTTCTGTGTACATGCTTTCCTGAGCTTTCCATTGATGATGACAGAACATGCACCGCATGCACCTTCTGAACAGCCGTCCTTAGTTCCAGTGAGGTGGAGGGTGTTTCTGAGATAATCGAGGAGGGTGGTATCCTTTTCCGGTGTATATGTCTTGTTATTAATAGTAATAGTCATGGCGTCTCCAGCGTGTTGTTTTCGGTTTGGCCGCTGAGCCACTGGCCGTGATACCAATCCTTATTTCTCTATTTTCCAGCTGCCTCTAATACTCGTCAAGCCTGTAATGAAAGTACCAGTTCCTTTCTGCCTGTATTCAGAGGTTCAAACTGAACACCGGCTTCTTTCAGCATTTTTTTGCTGGCTAGTGTCGAGTCAGAAGTCTCATATTTATCTGAAAGATATATCACTTTTTTGATTCCAGACTGGATGATGGCTTTTGCACATTCATTGCAAGGGAAAAGGGCGACATAGAGGGTTGCACCTTTGAGATTTGCTATTGTGGAATTGAGTATGGCATTCAATTCAGCATGGCATACATATGGATATTTTGTCTCCAGCCACTCTCCCTCTCTTTCCCAAGGGAGATCATCATCGGAGCACCCGGTTGGAAAGCCATTGTAGCCGACTCCTACGATTTTCTTATCAGGGGAGACGATACAGGCTCCTACCTGCGTGTTTGGGTCTTTTGAACGCAATGATGAAAGCACTGCGATTCCCATGAAATACTCATCCCATGAAATATGATTCTCTCTCTTCCCTGACATAAATAACTCCTTCTGGAGATTATAGCATGAGTTGTCATGTCTTGGGAGAAAGAGAGCTGAGATTCTATTTTATTTTAAAGAACGAGATGATTTTATCCATCAGGCTTTTCTGTATTGACTTATACATCAGCAGGGCATGGTGAGTATGCCGATACTCGTCACTCATCTCTGTTTCGATGAATTCGGCTTCGGTTTTTATTTCTCTTCTTATAATCTGCTGGTTGGCGAAAGGCACGGTTTTGTCCCCTCTGTCATGTATCGATAAGACAGGCACCTTTATTTTATTAAGATCCTTTCTGATTGATTTAAGATTCCAGACAAGGGAAGCTCCTTGCTTTGGAAACAGCCCTTTATAGCCTTTCCAGTCCTCGTTGCCATCATTTGAATCCGGACGTGATGTGACAATGCCCGCTCCGATGGATGGTGTGAATATACCTATGATTCTGGCAATGTATGATGGCCAGGATGTTACTACATGGTCTCGGAAAAATGAGTTGTACACAACAGGAGCACCAATTATCGCGATGGCTGCAGGATTATGGTTTTCTGCGAGTTTCAGCGTCATTGCACCGCCCATTGAAATACCTATGATGAACACATTCTCGTATTCCTTTTCAAGATTTTCATAATACTCTTCAATCCATCCATACCATGACGAGAACGATGTTTTCTGAAAATCGTGCCAGTCTGCTCCGAATGTCGGAATCAGAGGGGCATATACATCATAGCCTTCTTCTTTCATTCTTTTTGCAGCATATGCATACATTGCCGGTGTTGTAGGATAGCCATGAATCATGAGAACGGCTTTCCTTGAGCCTTGTCTGAGGATTATTGATTTACAGGATGGGTCAAAGCATTTTGATTCATCAGAGTAAAGTTTTTCAGTTCTTTCTTTGTAGAAGAGCAGGCATGAGGACCATAGATATATGAAAATGACAATCAGTATGAGAATGAGCCAAAGCATGGGAGTATTCTACAGCAGGTAATGAAAAAGAAAAACAGGACCACATTCCTGCGGTCCTGTCTGTAGATTCTGATGTTTATCAGAGAGCGCTCATCATTGTTGGAACAACAGCAATCAGAACGCCGGCTGCAACTGCAGATCCGATAACACCTGATACGTTTGGTCCCATAGCATGCATGAGGAGGAAGTTCTGGGAATCTTCCTTCTGTCCTTCCTTGCTGGAAACACGAGCTGCCATTGGAACTGCGGAAACACCTGCAGATCCGATGAGCGGGTTCACCGGGTGCTTCGGGTCAAGCTTATTCATGAGCTTTGCAATCAGAACGCCACCTGCTGTACCAAATCCAAATGCAACCATTCCGAGCAGGAGAATGCCAAGTGTTTCAAGGTTAAGGAACACGTCCGCAGCCATCTTCGAGCCAACTGCCAGACCAAGGAAGATTGTGACTGTGTTCATGAGTGCATTCTGCATTGTGTCAGAAAGTCTCTTCATGACACCGCATTCTGTTGCCAGGTTACCGAACATAAGGGCACCAATGAGTGAACATGCGGAAGGAAGGAGGATTGCACAGACTGTGATTACCATGATTGGGAATACAATCTTCTCAGTCTTGGAAACAGGTCTGAGCTGTTCCATTCTGATAAGTCTTTCCTTCTTTGTAGTAAGTGCTCTCATGATAGGTGGCTGGATGATAGGAACAAGCGCCATGTATGAGTAAGCTGCAACAGCAATCGAACCAAGGTATTCAGGAGCAAGGCGGCTTGTTACATAGATTGATGTAGGACCGTCAGCTCCACCGATGATACCGATTGAGGAAGCTACGTTGAGATCGAAATTGATTCCAGGGATGAATGACAGGAGAAGTGCTCCGATAAGCGCGGTGAAGATACCGAGCTGAGCAGCAGCTCCCATCAGGAGAGTCTTTGGATTTGCGATAAGTGGGCCGAAATCCGTCATAGCACCTACACCCATGAAGATGAGGACCGGGAACAAGCCTGAATCAATACCTGCATCAAAGAGAACCCTGATGAATCCCGCATCGCCAGAAGTCGGATCGACAGAAGCGATGTATGCGTATGGGATGTTTGAAAGAATACATCCCATTGCGATTGGAACGAGAAGAAGTGGTTCGAATCCCTTCTTGATTCCAAGATACAGCAGCAGGAATCCCACGAGGATCATCAAGGCGTTTCCCCAGCCGCCTGGCTGGAGAAAACCATAGATGCCTGTAGTGAGAAGCAACTGCTGGAATCCATTTATAATTGCATCCATTTTTCTATTACCTCTTAGCCGATAACCATCAGCTTAGTACCAGACTGAAGCTGGTCGCCCTGGTTTACGAGAATCTGCTGTACTGTACCGTCGCATGGTGAGAAGATCTCGTTTTCCATCTTCATAGCTTCCATGACCATCAGAACCTGGTCCTTCTTTACTGTGTCGCCAACCTTTACGTTGAAGCGGAGTACAAGACCTGGCATTGGTGCATTGATATCTGTTCCACCTGCAACTGGAGCGCTCTGGACCGGTGCTGGCTGGACAGGAGCTGCAGCTGGTGCTGGTGCTGCCTGTACAGGAGCTGGCTGTGGAGCTACTGGAGCTGCAGCAGGCTGTGCAGATACTACGCCTCCGATAGTCATAAGAAGGTCTCCAGACTGGAGCTGCTGTCCCTGTGCTACAGGAATTGAGGAGATGACACCATCGCATGGTGCATAGATTTCATTCTCCATCTTCATAGCTTCCATAACCATCAGGACCTGATCCTTCTTCACTGTATCGCCAACCTTTACGTTGATACGGAGAACGAGACCCGGCATTGGAGCCTTTACATCCTCTGATCCTACAACTGTCTGCTGTACAGGAGCTGCAGCTGGTGCTGGTGCAGCCTGGACAGGAGCTGCAGCTGGCTGTGCTGTGATTCCATCAGCAATTGTATAAGGATAAGCGACGCCATTGACAGTTGCTGTACCGTTCTGGAGCTGGACGCCATATGTGTGTCCGTTGACAGAAACTGTATAGCTGCCATTTCCGCTTGATGCCTTTGGTGCTTCTGCTGCCTTCTTGGCTTCTTCAGCCTTCTTCATCTCGCTCTTGAGTCTTACGCCGTTGACCTTTGCGTTGCCTGTAAGATAGAGGATTCCTTTTTCCTTACATGCTGCTGCGATGAAGATGTTCTCATCTGTAATTGGAAGACCTGCGTCCTCAAGCATCTTCTTTGCTGCTGCAACACCTTTCTTCGGGTCGCGGTCGTTGATATCGACACACTTTTCCGTTGTTGGTTCAAGATGAAGCTGCTCTGAAGCAAGCTTTACAACTTCTGGATCTGGTGGACATGGAGTCTTTCCAAAGTATCCGAGAACCATCTTGCCATAGCCCTCTGCGAACTTCTTCCAAGGTCCGAACATGACGTTGTTGAATGCCTGCTGGAAGTAGAACTGTGAAACAGGTGTAACGGATGTTCCGAAACCGCCCTTTGCAACTGTCTCGCCCATAGCCTCAACAATCTGCGGATACTTGTCCATCAGTCCGTTGTCTCTGAGCATCTGGGTATTAGCTGTAAGAGCTCCGCCTGGAAGTGGGAAGAATGGGATTTCAGGGTTGACTGCTGTAGCCTCTGGTGGGAGGAAGTAGTCAGACATGCACTCCTCGAATACCTTCTCAGCTTCACGTACCTTGTTGATATCTACATCGAGTGTATAGTCTGTTCCTCTGAAAGCATGCCACATCGTGAGGATGTCTGGCTGGCATGTCCCACCGGAGCATGGAGACATTGAAAGGTCAATTCCATCAGCTCCTGCATCAAGTGCTGACATGTACTGTGCAATGGAAACACCTGCAGTCTCATGTGAGTGGAATACGATCTTTACATTTGGTCCAAGAAGCTTTCTTGCTCTCTTGATAGTCTCATATACATTGTGCGGAGTGGAAGTTCCAGAAGCATCCTTGAAGCAGACAGAATCGAATGGAATGCTTGCATCGAGGATTTCGCGAAGAATTCTCTCGTAGAAATCTGGAGTATGTGCGCCTGTAACGCCCTCTGGGAGGCTCATCATTGTAACAGTGACCTCATGCTTGAGACCTGCATCATGGATTGCTCTTCCGCTGTCGATGAGGTTGTTCACATCATTAAGAGCATCGAAGTTCCTGATTGTTGTCATTCCATGCTTCTTGAAAAGCTGTGCATGAAGCTTGATGATGTCTCTGGACTGAGAATCAAGACCTACAACATTAACGCCGCGAGCAAGTGTCTGGAGGTTTGCATCCGGACCTGCAACACGTCTGAATTCATCCATCATCTCGAATGCATCTTCATTTGTATAGAAATAAAGTGACTGGAATCTTGCTCCGCCACCTGCTTCGAAATGAGTAATACCTGCTTCCTTTGCAGCTGCAACTGCTGGCATGAAGTCTTTTGTGAACACACGTGCGCCATAAACAGACTGGAAGCCGTCGCGGAACGCTGTGCACATGAAGTCTACTTTCTTCTTGCTCATTTTTCTTTGAACCCCTTTTTCAATTCTTTGCTCTGTCGTATGCAGCGGCTATTGCTGCGGCGACTGCTGCTTCATCTCCCTGAGGAGCTGTGGCAGCTCTCTGCTGTACCTGTGCCGATGCTGCCTGTACTGTAGCAGCTGCCGGTGCCTCGCTCTGGTGGCCTTTCTCCAGGTTCATGATGACCTTGCTCATCAGTTTGGAAGCAAAAATCAGGATGACGAGGAAGATGAAAACCGTACCCATTCCAAGCACCAGGAGCACAAGGCCATCGTAAATCTGTGCAACAAGCACATCTCTTGGCATATTTGTTAACATTGTCAACATATAACACTCCTGCACCTTATATTAATTAGGTTTCAATTTTAGAATATATCAGAGATACCCTAGGCTCTTCAACTGTGGGAGGAAAATAGTTTCTTTCCATCTCTTTGCCTTGCAAAAAAACAGAGCAGAATGGAATATGTCTGTAAAAGCTGGCTATAAGGAGATTTCAATGGATTATAACGTTTTTGACTACGGTGCAGTCGGAGATGGCAGAACTGATGATGTTCTTTGCATCCAGAAAGCAATAGATGAAGCTTCGGAAGCAGGAGGGGGACGTGTCATCCTCGATGGGTGCAGAACCTATCTTTCTTCCTCCATTATATTGAAAAAAGGTGTGGACCTTCATGTTGTGAGAGGTTCAAAGCTTCTAGCAACTCCTGTTCTCGAAAACTATATGCACCCGAATGCCGGAAAGAAGGATGAAGGTGTTTCAATTGCAGGAACACCTGTGACACTTAAGCCATCCTATGCATTTATATACGCGCTCGATGCCGATGACATCGCCATTACAGGCGACGGTGAGATTGATGGCAACTGCTATGCTTTTGTTAAGCGCGTCTCAGAGTATTATGTCACCGGGGATTTCTACCCGCGCCCGACGATGATTTACATAGAGCATTGCAACCATGTCACAGTGAGGGATATCACGCTGAGAAATGCTCCGTTCTGGACGCTGCATCCGGCAGGATGTTATGACGTATTGATCAGCAATATCCGTATTCTCAATCCTCTTGATGTTGCGAATTCGGATGGAATAGATCCTGATCATTCGTCAAATGTAAGGATTATTGGCTGCCATGTAGAGGCTGCTGATGATTGTATCTGTCTTAAGAGTTCTGCTGGTAATATGGAGTATGGTCCTACTGAGAACATTGTGATTGCTGACTGTACTCTTAAATCCACATCGGCTGCACTCAAGATCGGAACCGAAGGAACGGGAAACTTCAAGAATATTGTGGTCCGTGGTGTGACAATCAGCGGCACAAACAGAGGAATTTCCATTCAGATAAGAGATCAGGGATGTGTGAAAAATGCAATTTTCTCAGATATCACAATTGAGACAAGACGCTTTGCTCCTTGCTGGTGGGGTACTGCAGAGCCTATTGCAATCACATCAATAAACAGAGTGGAAGGAAAGGAATCCGGCACGATTGAGAATGTAGTATTTGAGAACATCTATGCCACTGGCGAAAATGGTGTATTCATCCACGGAAATCATAAAGTGAGAAACGTGAGAATGCGTAATGTGCGGATTGAAATGGCTACCACATCCAAATGGGAGAAGGGACTTTATGATTATCGTCCGGGAGAGGGAACAGAGGTTGTGAAAAAAGGATCATCTGCATTCTTCATCAATGGAGTGGATGGTCTTCTGCTTGAAGACTGCAGTGCTGCCATCAGTGACAAAGCAGAAGGAGATTTTGTGAGTGCCATTGAGATTGAGAACTCTGTGAACGTCGAGAATAGAAATTTTTCTGAGGAGGGATTTTCCCGATGACGGATAGAAGAAACCGCATCCTTGCAATTCTTAACTATCTCGAGAAGAATCTTTACTCTTCCTCTACTTCTGTCAGTGGTATCGAAATAGCCACGGCTACTTACAGCATTCCGGAGATATTCCCGACAGACGAAGTATCATGGAGACATTTCGCTACTGATGAGACCTGGGGAGGAATGGACAGTCATTTCCTTTTTCGTGCGTCTGTGAAAGGCGAGAAGGATAAGCCTGTTGCTGTCCTGTTGCAGACAGATTCGCGTGTCAGATGGAGTACGGATAACCCTCAGATTCTTGTGTATCTGAACGGCTCCCTCAGAGGTACGATGGATATGAACCATCAGCTGATCGTGCTTTCAGAAAAATGCGAGGGCGATGAAATTTTCTCTTTGGGATTCTATGCCTATGCAAACAGCCGAGGGAGAACTAATTTCTTCAATCTGCATCGTGTTGTTCCTTCATGGAATGTAATGAGCTTGTATTTCGATATGAAGAACATCTTCGAGGCCGCAGTTCTTCTTCCCTCTGATGACCTGGAGCGGATAAAGGCATTTGCCGCGCTTGAGAAGGCAATAGATGTCCTTGATACACGTTCTTCAGACCTTCTTGCTGGAAGTGCAGATTCCAGCAGGAAGATTCTGGGAAATTACCTCGAGTCTAGAGCAGAATCGTCTGTCGTTGTATCTTCTGTCGGCAGTACTCATATAGATGTTGCATGGAAATGGCCTCTGAGGCAGACAAGGCAGAAGGCCGTACGAAGTGCACTTACTGCTTTGAACTTGATGGATCATTATCCTGCATTCAGTTTTCTTCTGACTCAGCCACAGGTTTATGAGTTTATAAGAGAAGAGAGACCGGATGTTTTCAATCGCATCAAGGAGAGGATAAAAGAGGGAAGATGGGAAGCAGAGGGTGGAATGTGGCTTGAAAGCGACTGCAACCTTGCAAGCGGAGAGTCCCTTGTCCGCCAGCTCATCCATGGAAAAAGATATATAGAGAATGTGCTTGGAGCTCCTGAATCAAAAATACTCTGGCTTCCTGATGCTTTTGGCTTCAATGGCAATTTACCGCAGATCATGAAGAAAGCAGGAATTGAGTATTTCATGACAACAAAAATCAGCTGGAGCGATACCCATATTTTCCCATATGACATCTTCTCGTGGCGCGGTATTGATGGCAGTGAAGTGCTTTCATACTTCATATCAACAAGGGATTATGGAAGCGATGGCCGGCATACTGATTACCATACTACCTATAATGGAGTTCAGAATGCTTCGCAGATCATGGGTACATGGAGTCGTTTCCAGGATAAGGACATTTTGGAGAATGTTCTCACATGCTATGGATATGGAGATGGTGGCGGAGGCCCGACATTTGAGATGCTTGAAAACTCAAAGCGGCTCTCTCATTCTATTGCACGATGTCCTAAAACAGTGCATACAAGTGCAAGAGCATACTTTGAATCGCTTAAGGAGAACATAAAAAAGCCTCTTCCGCGCTGGACTGGTGAACTCTATTTTGAATATCACCGAGGGGTGATGACGAGTATTTCAGAAGAAAAGAAATGGAATAGGAAAATAGAGAATCTTACCCATGATGCGGAGTTCCTTTCTGTTCTTGCCCACAAAAGTTTCGCCCGCGAATTTGATAGCATCTGGAAGACGATACTTCTTAATCAGTTCCATGATATTCTCCCAGGTTCAGCTATTGATGAGGTCTATGATGAGGCTTTCAGGGAGTATGGAGAAGCTGCAGAGAAAGATAAAGCAATCATCGAAGAATCTCTTAGTGCACTTTTTGGAGACAAAGGTTCTGCTCTCCTTGCTGTAAATACAACAGGACATGAAAGAACGTCTCTGCTTGTTCTTAATGATTGTCCAGAAGGCGTCTATTCTGAAAAAACTTTCAATGGAAAATACCTTGTACTTGCAGAGAATGTACCTGCATATGGAGCTCGTACGATTTCATCAATGAATATTCCCTCTCTTTCTGTTGCAGATGGAAATCCGGAAGATTTCGAAACTCCTTTCTACAAGGTAATGATAGATCCAAATGGTTGTATATCATCACTTTTTGATAAGGAATCGAACAGAGAGGTTATCAAAACAGGGGAAGCTGGTAATAAGATAATCTCCTATGAAGATCGTCCTCTCCGTTTTGATAACTGGAATACGGAAGAGTATTACAGGGAGAAACCTTATCCATGGAAGAGATCTGGGAATATACGCTTTGTAGAAAACGGGAAGCTGAGGGCTGTGCTTGAAGTCAATTACGAATCGCTGTCTTCGAAAATGACTGAGCATATTGTTTTCTACCGCCATACAAAACGCATCGATTTCATCTCTTCCCTTGACTGGGATGGCGATCACCTTCTTGTCAAGGCTGAATTCCCTGTCTCTGTTTTGTCGCACAGCGCGGATTATGAGATACAGTTTGGTTCTATAACCCGTTCTACAACTACCAATACTGATTGGGATAGAGCTGCATTCGAGGTTCCTGCACTTCGTTGGAGTGATATTTCAGAGCCCGGATTTGGTGTTTCACTGATCACAGACAGCCGTTATGGATACAGTGTACGGGATGGTGTAATGACTGTTTCACTGCTTAAATCCGGAACAGAACCTGCAGAGAATGCGGACAGGGGACATCATGAGTTTACATACTCCGTTTATCCTCATGAAGGTACCTGGCGAGATGGTGGCACTGTACTTGAAGCAGAGGATTTGAATAAGCCCCTTATAGCTTTTCATTCGGATTGCGAAGTATCTATGTCATTTGCTTGTAGCAGCAAGAATAATGTCGTTATAGATACCATCAAGGAAGCAGAGGATGGAAAGGGGATTGTAATAAGGGCTTACGAAGCGTATGGAATGAGGACTGAGGCTGAGCTTAAGTTTGCAGAAAGCTATCGAATCCATGAAACAGATCTGCTTGAGAGAAAAATCTCAGAAGAAATTGAAGGCTCTTCTGTAAAGCGCACGTTCATGCCTTATGAAATCGTGACTTTCTATCTGCAGAGATGAAAGGAGAGCCTTTTTTTCTTTGCTGTGCTATATTCACTAGGAGGAGAATATGATTGGCTGAATGAATATGAGGATTATGCAAGCAATTTGCTACAATATAAGAAAGCTATTGATGATTATA
>CALXYN010000015.1 GCA_944392975.1 uncultured Spirochaetaceae bacterium
GGCCATGTGAATGTGCTGTTCCATCAGTATGGAGAGATAAGTATTCTCGGTTTTGAAGGTACTGCAACTGCTTTGTTGTAATTTTCATTCAGAGTAAGGAAAGTATTCATTTGTGGTTCCAAATGTTGATTTCCTTGCCTCTGTAATGAAGAAATCATCTGCCGAATTTGTATCCTGTCCTCCTGGTAGTCTTGCTATCACGCGGCTTGCTGTCACCAGGACGGAGGATACAGGTTCTCCTTCCCAGAGGCCTAGGCGCATGAGTTCCATTGCCGCATTACGTGTGCGGTTGTTGCCATATCCTCCGGAAAGTTCACTTTCTCCTGTTGTATAGATGATTCCGTCAATTATTTTTCCGTCGAGCTCATTGTAAATGAGCAGCGCTCCATTTGTTCCTGACAATGTGGTATCGCTTTCTCCATTGATAAAATATCCCATACGACCTTCATCAAAAACTGGCTCTAGACTCTCCGCTTCCTTGTCCCAGTAAATAACAATGGTATCACCTCTGTTCACACTTATATCGGGGAGGACAACATAGTGATTCTCTTCACTTATAAGTCCATCAGAGACTATCATTCCAGCCGCGCTGCCGCTTTCCATAAAGAGTATTTCCACCCTGTCCGGAGATTCTGAAGTTCCTTTTATCGAAACTTCGTTGATAAGTGCTTCTGGGATTTCCGTGTTTTTGCCAATCAGCTTGAAAGATGAACGGGATGTGTTTCCTGCGTGGT
Source organism: uncultured Spirochaetaceae bacterium (assembly GCA_944392975.1). Taxonomy (GTDB): domain Bacteria; phylum Spirochaetota; class Spirochaetia; order Sphaerochaetales; family Sphaerochaetaceae; genus Ornithospirochaeta. The sequence goes on from CALXYN010000015.1 coordinate 735, forward strand.
CTTCTGCCATTATGGAGAATATTGCCGTCTCTCCTCGCTTCAGCGTTGTCTGGAAAGGTATGTTGAAGATTGTTCCATGCATAGAGTAGTCTAGGATTTTTCCGTTGAAGACTACTTCCATTAAAGTCACATCCTCATCATAAATGATACGCATGCGTGAATTATCCTCCATCTCGTATTTCAGTACTTTCGGTATTGATTTGTCCTTTCCGAAAAATGCATCGTAAACCCTTGTCCCATTCATCGGACACGAAGAGAATATAAGTGCCACTAATGCAGAAAAAGCTAACAACTTCATGTCAGTAATACGCTTTAAACATTCAATTATGCCAAAACTATGGAAAAACACTTTGAAAATCTGTAGATTACCGGTATGGCAAAACTCTGGCAGAAGAATTATACGCTCGATTCAATGATGGAGCATTTTACGGTAAGAAGGGATTATATCAACGATGAGGAACTCGTGCTTTCAGATCTTATTGGTTCAGCCGCCCAGGCAAAAGGTCTAGAGAGAATCGGTATTCTCTCCCATGAAGAGACAAAAGCTCTTCTCAGTGGACTTGATAAGATTGCAGAGTTGCGGAAAGCAGACTCATTCCCGATTACTGTCTCCGATGAAGACTGCCATACAGCTATTGAAGGTTTTCTTACAGAGCAGATAGGGGAAGCTGGCAAGAAGATCCATACAGGAAGAAGCCGCAATGATCAGGTACAGACTGCACTGAGAATCTATATGAGAGAAGCTGCCCTGAAGCTTTCATCTGCAACACTTTCTGCGGTTTCTGCTTTGATTGAACTTGCTGACAGAAACAAGGATGTGCCGATGCCTGGTCGCACACATATGCAGATTGCAATGCCATCTTCAGTAGCTCTCTGGGCTCTTTCATTTGCAGAAGAATTGCTTGAAGAGACCGGGATGCTGATGAATCTTTATAACGTACTGAATCAGAGTCCTCTGGGATCAGCAGCTTCATATGGAGTGACTCTTCCGCTGGACAGGGAATATACGGCTTCCCTTATGGGATTCAGCAAAGTCCAGAACAATGTTTTGTATGCCAACAATTCTAGGGGAAAATTTGAGGCATTCTTCCTGGATCATGCAGAGTATATTGCACTTACCCTGTCCAAACTCGCACAGGACCTGATGCTTTTTACTCTTCCTGAATTCGGTTATTTCTCACTTCCAAGGGAACTTTGTACAGGTTCTTCAATCATGCCGCAGAAGAAGAATCCGGATGGACTTGAACTTGCACGTTCCAGAACCGCGTTGATTGGTTCATGCTCTTCGCGGGTTAAGAATATCATCAAGGCACTTCCCTCCGGCTATAACAGGGATTTCCAGGATACAAAGGAACCCCTTATTGAGGGATTCAGGAGCACGGAAGAGCTGGTGCTTATCATGGCGGAGATGATTGAGAAGCTTGAAGTGCACCCTGCCGCGCTTGAAAAAGCCTGCGTGCCGGAGCTGTATGCTACCGATAGGGTTATGGAAAAAGTGCTCTCAGGTGGTAATTTCCGCGACAGCTACAGAAATGTTGGACTTAATCTTGGAGATGTTGAAGGAGAGGATCCTGTAGCGGCTCTTGCAAAAAGAACAAGCACTGGCACAACCGGAAATCTTGGAATAGAAAAAGACAAAACATGGCTTTCAGATCTCTCTGCAAGTGTAAATTCAGAAATTGAAAGACTTTGTAATGTCTACAGAAATCTTGTTCCAGCAATTTCAGAGGTCGTTCTTTAAGCATACTGCCTTGAAACAGCACCTATTATTGTAATAGAGTTGCTATATGAGCATCATCAAACCCCACAAACTCGGTGTCATTGCAGGCCCGGGCTCAGAGTATTTCACCGGCAAGGTCGTCAAACATCTCAGACGTCTTTATATTGATCGCTATGAAAAGCTCTCGGAAGTTCTGACAAAGCGTCATAGCATGACGGATGAGGAGCTTTTGAAAATGGTCACGTTGATTGATGACCTTGATAGCAGGAAAATACCTGCTGGAAAGCTTCCCACAGCTTTTCACTGTCCAGACCTCACTATAAACGTTAAATATACGCGTTTTGCCAATGGTGAGGAAAAAGCTGAGATAATCGACCCTGTACGCGGTTTGAATGTCTATATTGTTCATGATGTTTCAAACTCTGCACCGATAAAAGTTGCGGGACTTGATGAACCGCAGCCACTTAGCGTGAATGATCATCTGATGTTCCTGTTTACTACGATTCACGCAGTGAAGCTTGCTGGTGCACTTTCTGTAACCCTTGTCCTTCCTACATATCCTTATGCACGTCAGCATAAGAAAGCAGGGCGCGAGGCTCTTACAGCTTCAATGTTTGCTCACTTCTGTGAGAACCTCGGAGTTGAGCGTATCATCACTCTGGATATCCACTCCAGAGAGATTGAGAATGCTTTCACGACATGTCATCTTGAAAACCTGCACGGTTCTTATCAGACACTTATTGCACTCCGTAAACTCATTGATTTCTCTGATTCTGATCTGGTTGTCGTCTCTCCTGATACAGGTGCTGTTTCCAGAAACAAATTCTATGCACAGGGCCTCCACAGGCCTCTCGCCATGCTTTACAAGGAAAGGGATTACTCAATCGTTTCCCGCGATGCAAAAAATACTAATATCAAGAGCATCAACCTCCTTGGTGATGTCAAAGGCAAGACTGTACTGATGGCTGATGACATGATTGCAACCGGCGGTACGATGATTATCGCAATGCGTGAGCTGATGAATAGAGGCGCAAAGAGAATTATCTGTATGGTCTCTCTCCCGTTCTTCAATGGCAATGCTATCGAGAATTTTGATGCAGCTTATAAGGAAGGTGTTTTCTGGAGAATCATCGGTACTAACGCTGTTTATCAGGGAAAGGGTCTCCTTGAGAAAGAATGGTTTGTCCAGGCAGATGTGACAGAACTCTTTGCAAGAGTCATTTCACGTCTGCATCATGGCCGTTCCATTTCTCCGCTTCTCGACAACAGACGCTTCATACAGAAGCTTATCGATACATCTCAGGCCAATCCAAGCGCACCGCTTATCCAGGAATCAAGCCAGGACTGAGGTTGGAGGTAGGCTATGCAGATGTCTAATCGTATTTCGGGTTTTCAGTGTTCTCCGATACGCCGTCTTGTGCCTTATTCTCGCGATGCGGTGGAGAAGGGGATTCATGTCATCCATCTGAATATCGGACAGCCTGATATAAAGACTCCGAAAGAGGCTTTGGAGGCAATTCACACGTATGATAAAGATATCATAGCATATGGTATCAGCGAAGGAGAGGTAGGACTCCGTCGTGGTCTTGTCCGCTATTATGCAAAATATGGTATCAAGGTCAGCCAGGATGATATCATGATAACAACCGGAGGCTCTGAAGCTCTTCAGTTCGTGTTCATGACACTCTGCGATCCATATGATGAGTTCATCATACCAGAGCCTTACTATACGAATGTTGCGACATTTGCAAATATAGCAATGGTGACATTGAGACCTGTCACATCATCTTCCGATGATAATTTCGCGCTTCCTTCCATACAGGAATTTGAGAAGAAGATCAACAAGAAGACAATGGGTATCATGCTCTGCTCTCCTAATAATCCGACAGGGCATGTATATACTCAGGAGGAATTGAGAGGACTGCTTGAACTTTGCCGAAAGCATGATATCTTCCTCGTTGTCGATGAAGTCTATAGAGAGTTCTGTTATGATGGAAAGAGTTTTACATCAATTCTTTCTTTTCCTGATTACCAGGACAGAGTAATCTGCATTGACTCTTTTTCTAAGCGTTTTTCTATGTGTGGTGCCAGAATCGGAGCTATCGTAACCCATAATCGCGATGTTCTTGAATCCGCACTCAAACTTGCCCAGGCAAGACTTTGTCCACCTGCAGTGGAGCAGGTCGCGGCTACTGCTGCTCTTAATGCTCCTGATGAGTATGTGGAAGAGGTGAGAGCAGAGTATGAGCACAGACGCAATGTGATGATATCCCGGATGCAGCGTATACCGGGTGTCAGATGCAGCTTGCCTAAGGGAGCGTTTTACTTTGTAGTCGATCTTCCTGTGGATGATGCTGAGAAATTCGCAATCTTCATGCTTCGCGACTTCTCATATGAAGGCTGCACAACAATGATTGCTCCTGCAGAGGGCTTTTACGTTACTCCAGGTCTTGGCAAACAGCAGGCCCGTATAGCATACGTTCTTAATGAGAAGGAACTTCTGATGGCTGCTGAATGTATTGAGCGTGGCCTTAAAGTCTATCGCAGAGAAGTGATGGGCATTAAGGAGTGATACTGTTAATGAGGACTGTCGCTGAAGATGGTCCTCTTTTTCATTGCATTTTTGTGATGGTGAAAATTCTGGTTTTAATGACAGTGAAACATAGCTGTCCGAATGTGGTTGTCAACTAAAGGAGATGCCTTTGCCTTTGGCATCTCCTTGATACTTTTTTTCAGCTGTTGAGCTCGTTACCAAGCTTTATACCCCATACAGAACGCATTGCATCTGTAAGGCGGAGAACACGTAACGTTTCTCTCCAGGGCATTGCTTCAGGTTCTGTCTTTCCATTTCTTATTGCTTCTGCTGCTGCATCCAGCTCATATTCATAGCCATTGATTTCATGCTTTATCTCAATGGTTTCCAGAAGTTGAGGATTCCTGTCAGCTGAATATACTCTGATTCTCTCAGGATTGTTTACGTTGGTGACTTCGATAGAACCTTCTGTACCGTAAATCATTCCTTTCCTGTCGGAAACACACTCAGCGTCGGAGAATATGGAAGCAGAGACTCCGGATTCGAAGACGATATTTATTGTGTTTCTCAGATCAACACCTTTATCGCTTTTTACTGCAAGACCTGAGATGGATTTTATTGTATCTCCTTCTGCTGCCATCAGTGCAAAATTCAATGGATATACACCAATATCCATCAAAGCTCCACCTCCCAGAGCAGGATCAGAGATTCTTGGTTTATGGATTATTTTGTATCCGAGATTTGCTGTAATTGTCGTGACACGGCCTATGCGACCGGATGAAATGATATCATTGATCATCTTTCTTGATGGCATGTAGCGTGTCCAGATTGCTTCTGCTACATAAAGCTTCTTTTCTTTTGCCAGCGCAAAGACTTTTTCAGCTTCAGCTGCATTTATGCAGAATGCCTTTTCAGCAAGTATGTTCTTGCCATGCTCTAGAGCCTCAATCATCTGTGAAGCATGGAATGCATGAGGTGTCGCTACATATACTAGATCGACATCTTTATCTTCATAAAGCTCTGTATAAGAACCATATGCCTTGCTGACATTGAAACGGGAGGCGAATTCTTCTGATTTTGCTTTGTCCCTGCTTGCAACAGCCTCTATTCTGATCCGATCTGCCATTTGCAGCATAGTATTTGCCAATGTTGACGCGATATTTCCGCAGCCAATGATACCAATTCTGAGCATTGTTAAATCTCCTTGCCGGGTATTATAGCACATGTGGCCGAATTTCATTATTGCCGTTATAATCAGGCTTAGGAGTATCTTGTGGACCCTCTTTTTGCAGATTTTCAGTCTTTGCTTGCGATGAGCAAGGAGAAAGCGGAGAAAAACATCCAGGAAGCGCTGAATTACATCAGGCTTGATTATAAGAACCTGAGTGTAGCCATGGGGCAATATCATCCTTTGGAAATATTGAAAATGGCTGCCTGGGAAGAAAGACGCATAACAAGGACAAGAGCTAATGACCAGTTCGCTTCTGCAACGGCCAGACTCCTTCCTGTCCTTCTTCAGTCAATAATCCAGAGTACATTATATGATGTCTCTCATGGTATTCCGTCTAACAGGGATCTCCGGGATAAAGACTGGCAGAGAATAAGAAGTCTTGTGGATGATGTCTCTAGACGGCTTCTCCGTTCTATAGAATGCTATACCGTGCTTGCAGTTAAAAGCGGTAAGATTGAAGAGGAGAATGCGCTTCGGTTTAGGGCCCTTCTTTTCGAGGAGGTTTTCCCTCCTGCAGAAGATCTGGATAGGGTAGAGCGATTGTCTTATATGACATATGCTTCCATGAAATCGGATGCAAATGTCATTAAAGAGAAATACGGTGTAGAACCTGAAAGGCTTGTAGACCAGATGTACAGAATCATCAGGCGGGGTCTGGAGGGTATCGACAAGCTTTCAGAAGAGGCTTCAATCTACAAGAGTGAAGTTGAGACACTGATGGCGCAGAAAAGGAGCCAGGATCCTACGAGAATCATAACGGACGAGGATCTTGTTCATGAGATAGTCAAGGAAAACGGCTGGGAGGGAAGAGTTAACAGGCTAGCTGGAGAGCGCGATGACTTCGATCTTTTCAGACCTGACTTTGTATCCAATCTTCCTGATCTGACTTACAAGACACTTTCTGTAAGTCCTGGAACCCTTGATCTGGATGATATGATGTTGAAAAAGGGTCTCTGGCCTGCAACTATTTATCCGTTTATCCGTTTTGGTAACATGTACTTCTCATTTGTTTCTCAGCACATTCATACATACAGCCTGAGAATACTGCAGGAGACCGCAGGACTTTATCTTCGATATACAGAAGCAACGACAGAGGCTCTGAACCTTCTTTTCAGGGAAGGCGAGGAAGTGGATGTTTATGTTTTTGATGGAAATAAAATCGATGTCTCAATTCTCTCCTCACTTGAAGAAGTAAATACCTATGTTGCTCCAGAGCTTTTCCAGTCCCGCATGGTTCGCAGGAAGGAAGAGGCAAGCAAGAAACCAAGAATAGGCCATAAGCTTCTGATAGTCGAACCTGATAATTTCGAAGGTCTAAGGCAGATTGGAGATGATATATTTGCCTGTTCTTCATACTGTATCATCAAAACATCGACCAATCCTGCTGCCAAGAAGGAGTTCTGCCGAACAATTTTCGGTCAACTCGAGATACCGGAACCTACAGAGTATGATGCCATCATCGATCCTGATGAGATTGAGAATGAGGAGAAAATTGATGATGATATTCTTTCTGATGACATCACTGATGAGTATGAATATGAATCAGAAGACGAGGATGAATGCGAGAAGAGGATAGAGGAGAAGGAAAAACTTCTTGAACAATCCATTCCAGAAGATAATCCGAGTTATGAACGCAGCGTAGAAATTGAGAAGCTTGCAGAAAAATATGCCCTTACAAATGAAATCATCAAACGTGATGAAGAAGCTGAAGCCGAGGCTGATGAATATGAGAAGGAACTTGACGATGATGATTTCAGCTACGATGAAGAAGAGCTTCCAAATGATATTCTGGACGATGTAGATCCGGAGGCTGAGAGTATTTATGAAGAAGCTGAAAAAGTGGATGAGTATGCAGATGATAGCTATACGGATCCTGATCAGCTTACATTCTTCGATGATTTGTTCAATGATGATGAGCTGAAAGAGGCTGATAAAATAGCAGATGAGGAATTCACGGCGGAGGATGAGGAAGAATATGAGAAATCAGAAGAAGAGGCCATGGCATTTTCATCTTCAGATGTAGAGAGACTTCCCAATTCCATCATGGAAGAAAATTCTGCTGATTCTGCGGAAGAAACATTGGATGAATTCCCTTGTTTTAAGCCTGATGAAGAAGCTTCTGAGGATAATCAGATAGCAGAAGAACATATAACTCATGCAGAGGAAAAGACAGAGGATTCTGCCGTTGATGAGACTTGTGAAGTACTTTCTGAAAAAGCAGAAGAGGAAGCTTTGTCAGAGTCTCCTGATGAAGATCTGGTAACTGAAGAAGAACCTGCAGCATATGCAGATGAAAAAACAGAGGATTCTGCCGTTGATGAGACTTGTGAAGTACTTTCTGAAAAAGCAGAAGAGGGAGCTTTGCCAGAGTCTTCTGATGAAGATCGGATAACCGAAGGAGAACCTGTAGCTTCTGCAGAGGAAAAAACAGAAACTCCGATAGTTAAAGAAACAACTGAGACGCTTATTGAGAAAGGCCTTGTGAAGCCTTCTGATACCGAAGAAGAGGGTGGCAGGGTTTTCGTGATGACTGAAAATGCTGTTGAAATGGTTCCTGAAGAAGAGCCTGTAAAACCATCAAGACCAAAGCTTTCAGGTATTCTTGAAAAGATTGCCAATAGGCTAGATGAAACAGGTCCTTTCCTGAGGTTTTTATTCTCTGCAGATGAAGAGATGAAGGATTATCTTGCAAAAGTCATAAGATCAAGCTGGGAAAGACAGCTTTCTGATGGAAAGGATAAGATGTTCTCAATTTTTGATTACTCAATTTCTGTCATTCTTTCAGCGAACAGGATAAATGATTCTCTTCGCAGAGAGACACTTCTCAATAATGCCGGTGCTGTAATGTACTCCAAGCATGAAGAGTCATGGAATGCACTTATTCTTTCAATAGATGATGACTATGAGATAGTAGATGCATATGAAGAGAGTATAACGCCTTCTTCATTCTCTCCTTCAAACTGGAAAATATGCCGTGTTATTGGAGAGCAGCTTATTGCAAGGAGTCATTAATGGATTCAGGTATATTGAAAGAACGCTTTGATCTTGCAAAATCAGTTTCTGAGAAAGCCGCTTCCTTCCTTCTTTCTCATGAAAATCTCCGTAAGGAAATTTCAGCGAAGGCTGAGAATGATTATGTGACAAGTGCTGATAAAGAGTGTGAGCGCCTGATAATCTCATCAATTCGAGAAGCCTTTCCGGAAGACAGCATTTATGGAGAGGAATCAGGAGAAACAGACGGGGATGGCTGTGGAAGATGGATTATAGATCCTATTGACGGTACTGTCGATTTCATGGCTTCTTTTCCGAACTACACAATTTCAATTGCATTTGAGGATGAGAATGGAATTGCATTTGGAATAGTCACGATTCCCCGTCAGAATGAGACGTTCTCTGCATTTAGAGGCGAAGGTTCTTTCCTCAATGGCACTAGGATACATACTGATGAGACTACGCCACTGGAAAAGACTCTGGCAATTCTTGTTCCGCCGCATAGACAGCACGATCTTCTGCACGGATATATTGAGAAGATGGAACGCTTCTATTATTCATTTACGGATATGAGATCTCTGGGGTCTGCTGCCGTCTCTTTGTGCTATGTCGCCTCAGGGCGCTGTACAGCATATTTTGAACTCTGTTTGCATCTTTATGATATAGCTGCTGGTCTGATTATACTCAAGGAAGCTGGTGGCATATATTCGCTGAAAGAGAATGACAGAGGTTCTCTTGATGTTGCAGCCTCATCTGTTTCTGCATATGAGAAGATGATGGAGTGCATAGATGATTAAAGCAGTCCTTTTTGATTTTGACGGGACACTTGCAGATTCTTCTTCCGGAATCTTTCATACAGCTCTTTATACGGTGAGAAAGCTGGGAATAGATAAGGAATACAGCAATGAGGATCTCCGTCGGTTTGTAGGACCTCCTCTTCGTCAGTGCTTTTCAGTTGCCTTCGGCCTGGATGAATCTCTTCTTGATGATGCTGTGGTGATTTATCGCGAGGAATACAACAGAAAAGGACGTTTCATGATGGAGCTTTATCCTGGTATGAATGACGTGCTTTTATCATTGAAGAATGAGGGCTTCTATTTGGCCGTTGCCTCATTCAAGCATGAGGAGCTTGTACGTTCCTGTCTTGAGTACCTCGGTATTCTTAATATCTTCGATAGTGTCCACGGTTCTTCCCTTACTACGGATCTGACAAAAGGGGATATCATGAAACTTGTACTTTCAGATTTGCAGATAAATGGCAAAGAAGCGGTGATGGTTGGAGATACTCCCTCCGATGCAAAAGGTGCAGAAGACGCCGGAACACACTTTATTGGTGTTTCATATGGATTTGGTTTCAAGCCAGGTGATGAAGGTTATCATATGGTTTCTTCCACAAAAGAACTTGTATCTGCAGTGGAGAAACTCAATGGAGGAATATTATGATTGAGAAAATCGAGACAAAAGCAGCTCCTGCTGCTATCGGGCCATACAGTCAGGCTGTAAAGGCTAATGGAATGGTTTTTGCTTCCGGACAGATTCCAATTGATCCTGCAACTGGTGCTGTTGTAGAAGGAAGTGCTGCAGATCAGGCAAAACAGGTATTTAAGAACGTGAATGCAGTTCTCTCTGCTGCTGGAACAGATATCACAAAGGTCGTAAAGGCTACTGTTTTCCTTGCTGATATGGCAGATTTTGCTTCTGTAAATGAAGTATACAGTGAGGCTTTCAAGGATGCATCAGTCCTGCCTGCACGCTCTGCTGTTGCAGTGAAGACCCTGCCAAAGAATGTACAGGTAGAGGTGGAAGTCATAGCTTTGGCTTGAGTAAAGTTAATTTTTCATTTTGCTCAAATTCCCTCCGAATGGTGATGCTGTTTGGAGGGATGTTTTTTTCCTTCTAAGAAGGATTTCTGAATTCTTCGATGACATTAATACAGAATCGAAAATGTTTGTCAATTTTTCAACCAGCTGTATTCTGGAGAATATACAGGAGATACCTTTCCTGATTCTTCTGTAATCGGATTTGGGAGAAAATATGAAGAGTTTTTTTGTTGTTTTTGTTGCTGTATTGATGCTTATCGCAATAACTTCATGTGGGGAGCAGGCTCCTACCTATTATACTGTCACTTTTTACAATTTGGGCGATGTTGGACCTGAGGGGGTATATGTTCACCACATTCTTGAAGGTACTAATCTGACTCCAAGGGATCCTGGGGTAATTGCAGAGCATGTCTATTTTGATGCTGAGAAGACTGAGGAGGCTTCTCTACCAATAAAAGTTGATAGAGATCTTACACTCTATATTGAATGGGTTATTGCTGAATAAGGAAATCCTCCAGCCAGGAAACTGGAGGATGTGCATTTTGGATATAAAATCTTCCGCAGATAACCCATTATGCTTGCATATGGGCTGAATGCAGCTTTCCTATCTTTTTCATATAACTTTGTTATATGAACATTCAGTTTCATGGTATAATATGTACATGCAGAAGGCGTACCGTTTCAGGCTTTATCCGGCAGACGAGCAGAGAGGGCAGATGACGCGCATCATCGGCTGCTGTCGCTTTGTCTGGAACCGTCTTCTGGAATACTCTTCCAAATCATACAAGCGACGTGGCGAGAGGCATTCGGCCTATGACCTTAACAACTTCATCGCCCACACTCTCAAGCCTGCCTATCCATGGCTCACGGATGCTCCAGCACAGACGCTGCAATGCGTATCCGCCGACCTTTCTGCCGCCTTCAAGGCGTTCTTTCGAAAAGATGCGGATTATCCTAAGTTCAAGAAGAAGCACCGCTCGAAGAAGAGCTTCAGGATTCCTCAGAAAGGCAAAGTGGATGCTGATAACAATCGTATATACGTACAGGGCGTTGGCTGGGTGGATGCTGTCATCCACAGGAAGCCATCCGGAAAGCTCAAGAACATCACGGTAACAGTCAATCCCTCAGGTAGTGTCTATGCCTCATGCCTCTTCGAAGATGGCTTTGAGGTTCCGTCACCGGTTATTCCGGTGAAGCCGAAGGTGCTTGGCATTGACCTCAACCTTGAGCGCCTTGCCGTATGCTCGGATGGGACAGAATATGGAAATCCGAGGGTGTTGAAGCAGCATGAGAAAAGGCTGAAGCATCTCCAGCGGATGCTGGCAAAAAAGAGGAAGGGGTCGGAGAACTGGAAGAAACTGAGGACTGAGATAGCGGTGCTTCATGAGAAGGTTGCCAACATCAGGAAGGATGCAATCCATAAGATGACGAAAAGCATTGTCTGCGACAGCCAAGCGGATGCCATAGTCATAGAGGATTTGAATGTATCCGGAATGTTCCGCAATCACAAGCTCTCGAAGCACATACAAGATGCGTCGTTCTACGAGATAAGGAGGCAGATAGAATACAAGAGTCTCTGGTACGGGAAGACGCTCATCGCGGCGGACAGGTTCTTCGCATCATCAAGGACATGTTCCGTATGCGGCTGGCATAATGACGGCCTCACGCTCCGTGACAGGGAGTGGGAATGCCCCGTGTGCCATACCAGGCATGATCGGGACCGGAATTCGGCTCTCAATCTTGAATCCTTTGGCCTGAGTGCCCTAGCCGGGGACGCCGGCGAAGTGAAGCCTCCGGAGATGCCCGCTGTGGACGAAAGCAGGGTTTGCACCTGCATAAGAAGCATGGCATCAGTGAACGAGGAAAAAGACCATGGATATTCCATGGAAGCCCCTAAGCTTGCTTAGGAGGTACCGTCACCTGTATAGAGTGTATATGGGATAGAGGCTGTAAGAGTCAGTTGAAAAAACGTCCGCATCTCCTTCTCATTGAGCATGATTCTATTTGACATTTTTTCTTCCTCCATATTGGAATATATCCATGATTTGATAATTCGGGTAGGGACAGAAAAGCGGTAAGTTATAGACACCTTTCGCTCCTTCTGATATTCTACGGCAACGGAGGCTAAGGTATGACACACCGTATTATGGATTACTATTCCATGAGTGGAAACCTTACCTTTATTGTTTCTGAATGATTTGCCGGCATTGTCCGGCTTTTTTTATAAGGAGAGGCCATGTCTAATGTATTCGCTTCAAGATCGCTGAATGTAATAGACGATCTATCGATTAATGAACGCAGATACTTCTTTGAAAAAGTGAAGGAGCTCAAGGATGCAATCATTGCCGGAAATGAGGAGGTGCTGAATACTTTCCGTATTAACGATCCGGACTTCGGAATCTACGAAGTATTCCTTGAGGACAGTACAAGAACGAAAGAATCGTTCCGTAATGCTGCAAACTTCCATCATGTAAAAGTCTCAGAGCTTATTTCTTCCTCATCATCCATCAACAAGGGAGAAAGCTACGCAGACACTTTCAATATGCTCTCCGGTTACCATAATTCAATATTCATTGTCAGAAGCAAGGTCGAAGGGCTTACAAAGTGGCTTTCCGAGGAATGTACAGAATACGCTGAGCGCAATGGCCTTCCTTATAGGCCGGCTTTCATCAATGCAGGGGATGGAAAGCACGAACATCCAACACAGGAACTTCTGGATGAGTTTACGTTCCTTGAGGACATTGATATGAACTTTGACTCAATCCATGTTGCGCTTGTTGGTGATCTCTATCATGGCCGCACAGTGCACTCAAAAGCAGATGGCCTGAGAATCTTCGACCACGTCAAGGTTGATCTCATCGCACCTGATGAGCTGATGATGCCGGATTCATATATAGAGAAGATGAAGGAAAACGGATTTGAAGTTTCAATATTTTCTTCGATTGAGGAGTATCTGAAGACTGGAAATCCTGCAAAGCTATGGTATTTCACAAGACCCCAGCTTGAGAGAATGGGTGAGAGAATATTGCAGAAACAGGATATTCTCCGTGAGGCAATTACCTTCCGCCGTGATTTTCTTCCATACCTCAAGGAGGGTACTAAGTTCTATCATCCTCTCCCTCGCCATAAAGAGCATCCAACTATTCCTACATGGCTTGATAAGACATCTCTCAATGCATGGGAGAGACAGGCTATCAATGGAATGTATTGCCGCATTGTTCTTCTTTCCCTGATCGGTGGCAAAATCGGAGATGATTACATTCCTGTTCCAGGAGACCATGTCGCAGACAGACGTAAAGAAGAGTATATCATTCAGGTAGAGCCATCAAAGGACAAGAAAAACAAGAACTATTCTGAAGGCGTTCGCCCGATTACGGATGGAATAGTTATCGATCATATCTGCAAAGGTGATGAGCCTGGGGCGATACGTTCACACATGCGTCTTATTTCATCTGTTCTCGGCCTTGATGATGGAAGAGGCGGCGAGTGGGTCTCAAGGGGTTCTGACGGACAGTATAAAGGCATTATCTTCCGTCCCGGAGCACGTCCTTTTGAGAGAAAGGATCTGAAGAGGCTTGCCGCTGTTGCACCTCATTGTACTCTTAATATCATCCGTGATGGCCATGTTGCAGAGAAATACAGGACACATATGCCACCTCGCATTTACAATTTCGATGATCTCTGCTGTCAGAATGAGGCATGTATCTCTAATCCTGTGAATGGAGAAGGTGTGCCTGCTGCATTCTATCGTACACCGGATGGCCATTTTGCCTGTGCTTATTGTGGAAAATTCCATTCCTTCAAGGAAATATGGAAAAAACGCTCATAACTGATACAATTGGAAGTGATTATGAAAAGACTTGAAGAAATAACAGAATATTACGGACCGATACTGGCGAAGGGTGCATTTGAGCTTGGCGCAATCAAGCTTTCTCCTTCTCAGCCCTTCACATGGGCTTCTGGATACAGAATGCCTATTTACAATGATAACAGGATGTTCCTCTCATCTCCTAAGTACAGAGCATTAATCCGCGATGCTTTTGCTGATATGCTCTCAGCAACTGGAGAGAAGTGTGATAATATCGCTGGTACTGCAACAGCAGGTATTCCTCATGCAACAAGCCTTGCTGATATGCTCTACAAACCGCTTTCATATGTGCGTTCCTCTTCCAAGGACCATGGTCTTGGACATCAGATTGAGGGCATTGGCAAGGATGGTTATGGAAAACAGAAGGTTCTTCTTATCGAGGATCTGATTTCCACAGGCTCATCATCTCTGAAAGCTGTTGAGGCTATCAGAAATGCAGATGGTGATTGTTCTCTCTGTCTTGCAATATTCACTTATGGCCTTCAGGCAGCAGTGGATGCTTTTGCCGCACTGAATCCTGAGTGTGTCTTCTACACAATCCTCTCATATGACACGATGATTCATACTGCATGCGAGACAGGTTATATCTCTTCTGATGAAGCTGACATTCTTCATGAATGGAGAGAGGATCCGTTTGGATGGGGAGAGAAGAGAGGCTGGCCGAGGGAGGTAAAGGCATGAGCTATATCGACAAACTTAATGAGAGTGCAAAAGATGCCGGAAATATTGTATGCATGGGGCTTGATCCAGTCCTTTCTGTGCTTCCAGCATCGGATGCACCTGTAAGAGAACGTATTTCTGAATACTTTGCCGCCATTTTCCGCCGTATGAGACTTGAAGGCGTTTCTCCTGCAGCTTTCAAGCCAAATATCGGGTATTACTCTTCTCTCGATAAACCTCGTGAAGAGGATTTCCAAGGTTCACTTGCACTTGCAGATACACTCGATCTCATCGACAACTACTTTCCGGAAGTACCTGTAATCCTTGATAGCAAAAGAGGGGACATTGCCCGCTCCAGTGGAAACTATGCAGAAGAGGCATTCTCTGTATGGGGGGCTGATGCTGTGACAGTATCTCCTTATATGGGTACGGATTCCGTGCTTCCGTTTGCATTTGAGGGAAAGGGTATATATGTTCTCAACAGAACATCCAATCCAGGTGCTATTGACCTGCAGAATATAACGACGCTCGATGCTGTGGATGAAAAAGAGCTTTATCCGATGTATATCGCTGTCGCGCATCGTATCGCTCATTGGGCAACTGAGCATGCCGGAATCGGTGCTGTCGTAGGTGCAACCAGCATGAAAGAGCTGGGCGAGATTGCCACATATTATGCGGGGAGGGATATCCCTATGCTTATTCCTGGTGTTGGTTCTCAGGGTGGAAGCGCTACAGATGTAATTGCAGCATTGAAGAGTGCAGGTTATTCGCTTGCTCTTGCAAGAATCAACTCATCTTCTGGTCTGACTCATCCATGGAAGAAGGGAAATGCTCCTGAAGACTGGATTGATCAGGTGATGAAAGCCATACATTCGCTCTTTGCGGAGGCAGCTCTCTGATGGATATTGCAAATCTCAGGAAGAATCATTTGCAGAAGTCCCCGATACTTGCAACTGTATCGGGAGTGGCATCGACGAAGAAGGAACTGATAGAACTCTTTGATAAGAAGATTCCGAGTATAGATATCATAACAACAAAGAGCTTTCAGGTGACACCTAATCCAGGAAACAGGGAACCTATTGTATGTTCTCCTTCCCCAGGAAATTTCGGGAATTCCGTAGGGCTGAGGAACCCTGGGATGGAAGTGGTGCTTCCTGAAATAAGGGAAATAAGGGAGAATGGGATGAGAGCTCTTCTTAATATATCGCTCTCAGCTTCCAATCCTGATGACTTCATAACGCTGGTGAAGGCTTTTGATCCCTATGGTGATATGCTTGAGCTCAATTTTTCCTGTCCTCATGCAGCTGCAGGGTTTGGCGCGTCCATTGGCAGTGATGCAACCATTGCTTCCTCTTATGTAAAGGCAATCAATGAAGCTTATCCTGAGAGAAAAGCGCTTCTTATCGTCAAGCTCACACCGAATGTTCCAGATATTGGCGGTATTGCCAAGGCTGTGATTGAAGCTGGTGCAGATGGTATTGCCGCTATCAACACAGTAGGACCGAAACTCTATCTCGAGCCTCTGTCAGGTAAGCCGATTCTCAATAACAAGCTTGGTGGTAAAGGTGGTGCTTCCGGAGAGTGGGTTAATGCCGAGGCTCTTAAATGCATAAAGGAAATAAGAGAGGCTATTGGTGATGAACCGATTATCCTTGGAATGGGGGGCGTTACCAGACCTGAGGATGTGAAGGCAATGCTGGATGCCGGTGCTGATAGTGTTGGAATCGGATCTGCATTCTCCCGTGTAATGCCATCTGAATGGGAAAACTATCTTTCTCTGATGAAGAGTGGAGGAGATGTTTCTTCTCTGCTTTCGAATGAGAATAAGCTTGTCTATACACCTCATACAGTACTTAGTAAGGAAATGCATAAAGGCGATGTGATGATTCTGAAGGTCTCCGGAAGCATGAATTGTCAGCCTGGAGAGTTCGTTTTCATCTGGATACCTGGTCTTGGTGAAAAGCCATTTTCCGTAGCCGTGAATAATCCTCTTACTTTCCTTATAAAGAAGCGAGGCCAGTTCACCGAAGGTCTTTTCGATGTCAAAGAAGGAGATACTATCTATACCAGAGGCCTTTATGGTAGTCCGATGGTGTATAAGCCTTCTGCAAAAGCTCTTCTTATTGGTGGAGGAACAGGTGCTGCTGTTCTTCCTCTGATTGCCTCAAAGCTCAAGGAAGATAACACTGAGATGGATATCCGTGTCGGGCTTGTGGAGAAGGAAGATGGGAAGGACCCCCTGGAGGATGTTCTTTCCGAATATGGTTCATACCGCTCTGTCTCTGATGATGGAAAGCCTGGACGTGTTCTCGACACTATTACGGAAAAGGATATCGAAGGTGACATCTCTGCATATATCGTGGGACCTGGGAAGATGATGGAGAAGGCTGCATGCATCCTTGAGAATCTCGGTCTTGATGATGAGCGTATATATCTTTCAATGGAAAAGAACACGATGTGTGGAATCGGTATGTGCGGAGAGTGTGTATGTGGTGGGCATCTGCCTTGTAAGGAAGGTACGTTCTTCACATGGCATACACTGAAGGAGAATGGCGCAGAACTATGATTGATCCCCATGTTCATCTCAGAGACTGGAATCAGAAAGATAAAGAGACAATCCGTCATGGAATGAAGGTGGCAAAAGAGCTTGGTTTCTCCCACCTTTTTGATATGCCGAACACCTCTCCTGCATGCACGGACCGTGATACAATCCTTTCTCGCCTTGCTGATGGAGGCGAGGCAGCAGAAGAGAGCGGGGTATCTTACCATCTCTACGCAGGCGTCACAAATGATACTGAACAAGTTAAGGAGATGGTCTCAGTCCATGACGAGCTTTTTCCGCTTGTCATTGGACTTAAGATGTTTGCAGGGCAGTCAACAGGGAACATGGGCATTATAGGAAAGGATAACCAGAGAAGAGTTTTCGAAGCGCTTTCTGAGGCCGGATATACAGGTGTTCTTGCTGTACATGCTGAGAAGGAAGAGCTGATGAAAAAGGATCTGTTTGTTCCAGGACGATGGGAAACTCATTCTCTTGCTCGTCCTTCTGAAGCAGAGACGGAGAGTGTCAGAGACCTGATAGATTTAGCAGAGGAGAGCGGATTTAAAGGAACTCTTCATATCTGTCATGTCTCTGCAGCTTCTACTGTGAACCTTGTAAAGGAAAGAAGGAAGACAGAGAGCATCAGAATAACAATGGGGGCAACACCTCACCATGCTCTTCTTTCTGTTTCTGATGCCGTTGTCCATGACCGATATCTGAAGATGAATCCTCCTTTAAGAAGCGAAGAGGACAGAGCCTGTATTTTCTCTTCACTTCTTGACGGTACCATCGACTGGGCAGAATCAGATCATGCACCTCATACAAAAGATGATAAGGAAAATGGAGCTTCCGGTATTCCTGGTCTTCCCGGTATGTTGCTTCTGGCATCAAAATTAAGGGAATGCGGAGCTGATGAAAAGCGTCTTGCTGAAATATTCGGAAAGACAGCAGCTGCGGTTTTCGGTCTTGCAGATGATGACTTTTCTGTACCAGCAGATTCTTTTTCCCTATATGAAAAAGCCAGAACAGAGTATTTCTGGGATCCATTTGCTCTTTGAACGCTTTTCTATTGCGTTCTTACGTTGTAAGCTTTGTCCATGAAAAAATTCGTGGTTTTGCTCTTTGTGTCAGTGCTTTGTCTATTGCCGGCTTTTTCCAATGCAATAGAAGTTGAGGACGAGGAAGGCGGTGTCTGGGCTGTTTTCATTACAGATCAGAATGCTGCCATTCCATCTGTTCAGAATCTTGTTGATGATGGGATAGACATCAATCCTGAATCAGCTGTTGTTACAGAGTATGAGACTTTTGAGGAAGGACTTGTACGTCTCAGTTCAGCTATTGCGGAGAAGATGGTTTCCATCCTTTATGATTTCGGTCCTGGCAGTTATATGGGAGTTTATCAATACGATGGTGCTGAGGGAAAATATGCCATCGCAGCATTTGTTCCGGAAAATAAGAGAACAACACTCGATAATCTTGCTTCATTCTTCATCGGCAGCCTTGAATATGATTCTGCCGTTATGAGCTTTGAAGAGATGATGGAATCTTAAGGAATTCTCCTTACAATACAATTCAGATATTTTCTGTTACTACTTTTCCTCCTTCTGGTTGTGTGATACTATCCCCGGTGGAGGAAAATGCTATGGATGAAGGCGGCAGTATAAATCCTTTGCCTAGAAACACAGATGCAGAATTCGTGGCCTTCATCATCCTCTCTGAATAGGTGATCAGAGGGCCACAGGAGAGCCCTATGATTACAAAAAGAACAGATTTGACACCAAACCAGAAATATACCTGGATTGATTGCAGGGAGATTGATAAAGAGGATGTATCAATCCTCACGGATGAGTATCTCATCTCATCTGAGCTCCTTGCTGATATAATGGATGCTGACGAGCAGAGCCGTATTGAGAAAGAGGATGAGTATACTGTCATCATCTGTCGTCTTCCCTCTGCAGAAGAAGATGACGACAAACCTCTTGAAAGGACAACCATTCCTCTCGGTATGGTGCTCTATCCGGATAAGATAATCACAATCTGCCGGGGAGACAGTGTTGTCATTGATGATTTCGCACGCCGTCGTTTCAGACAGTGTCCTGTAGAGACCAAGGAGGGTTTTGTCCTTTCCATCCTCGGCCGTGCCGCTCTTGTTTACATCAGATTCCTGAAATATATCAACAGACAGAAGGATCTTGTTGAAGAACAGCTTCATCAGTCCATTATGAACTATGAACTCATACAGCTTCTGCAGATCCAGAAATCCCTTGTTTATCTGACAACCGGTCTCACAGACAATGAGGTACTGCTCGAAAAACTTCAGAAAACACCGTATTTCAGACTCTCAACGGATGAAGAACTTGAATTTCTGGAGGATATCATTACAGATAACAAACAGGCTATTGCCATGGCCAATATCTATTCAGATATTCTTACAGGTACGATGGATGCGTTTGCTTCTGTTATCGGAAACAATATGAACGTAATCATGAAACGCCTTACGATAATTTCTCTTTCCCTGATGTTTCCTACATTTATCACGGGCTTTTTCGGAATGAATGTGACAATTCCTGGTATGGACGGAAAGTGGGCGTGGCTGTTCCTTCTTGCGCTCTGCGGGATTGTGGCTCTGGTCGGGACTATTGTCGTATCCGACAGGAAAAATCGTTCTGTGATTAAAGCAGGCCTTGGCGAGAAACGCAAGAAGAAAAGAGAACAGCGTTCACCTTCAGAGATTAAGTATCTCAGACGTAAGCAGCATTCTCTTGAAGGCGACGACTGATTATTTGATCACCCGGATCAGAAAACCCTTAAGATACTCACTCTCAGGGAAGGAGAGGCGTACTGGATGATCCTCCCCAGCACTGAGAGTGCGGAGTATCTGAATCTCGCATCCCGCATCGGTAGAAGCCCATCCCAGCATCATCTTAAAATCCTCTCTTGTCATGGCTCCCGAACAGGAGTAGGTGGCAATGATACCTCCGTTCCTGATTTTCATCATTGCAACGCGATTTAAATCCTTATAGGCTTTCATTGCGTTATCAAGGGCACTCTTTGTCTTTGCAAGTTTTGGCGGATCGAGAATCATCATGTCATACTTTCCATCTTCTGATGCCCTGATGAATTCAAAGGCATCTGCTGTTGTTGTCGTGACACGCTCTCTTGAACCTTCTGGAAGGACCTTTTTATCTTCATTGAGGTGAATCTGATACAGCAGATGACGAAGTGCACTTTCCGAAGAATCGACGGCATCTACTGACAGAGCTCCGTTTTTCAGTGCATGAAGTGTGAAACCACCGGTATAGGAGAATAGATCGAGTACCGTTTTCCCTCTTGCATATTCTCCGGTTATAACTCTGTTATCTCTCTGGTCGCAGTAAAATCCTGACTTCTGACCTTTTCCAGGTGCAGCTTCATACCATATTCCATTTTCGATGAAGCGTACATTGTCCCTGTTCTCATCCTCTTTTGTTTCCACTCCGTCCCTGAAGTGTCTGATCCGTTCCTTCAGTCCTTCAAGACCTGCAAACTGCTTATCTGTTACAGCCTCGATGACTGAAGGCTTCAGCATAGATGAAAGCTCTGAAGCGATAACTGGCAGGAATTTATCTGCAAAACGGGATGAGATTATAAGCCTTATTTCTCTGCCATAGGCATCGCAGGCAATACCTGGAAGAAAGTCTGCTTCTCCATGAATCAGGCGGAATGCAGTCGTATCAGGAAGGGAGAAGAAATCCCTTCTTCTTGAAACAGATTCCCTTACAAGCCTTCTAATGAAATCATCATTGAGCTTTTCATTCTTTTTCCAGCTCATCAGGCGCAGTGTGATGTGGCTCTCCTCATCATACCAGCCATAGGCAATGAACATTCCTGCCTCTGATACAACCTCAGCCCAATCTGCTTCTGTAAAAGACGGTTCTGTTTTTTCAATGGCTCCTGAAAATATCCATGGGTGATGGCGTCTTGGAGCCTTATCTTTTCCTTCCTTGATTGTAATCCTGTACATAGCTTCATCGTACAGACTGTTAAAGAGGTGTGCAAGGTGTGTCAGAAAACATACAATAGCTGTATGAAAGCAGTATTCTTCGATCTGGATGGAACGCTTTTTGATACCCTCCCTGATATCAGAAAGGCAATGAATTATGCACTTAAGGCGTATGATGGAGAGGAAGCCTCGTTGGATGAAGTCAGACGTTATGTCGGCAGAGGACTTCATAGGGCTTTATCTATTGCAGCTTCAGAAAAAAAGGCCCAAGGGCTTGATGAAGATGAGTTTGAACTGATGTTTCAGCTGATGGTTTCTGCATATGGAAAGCATCCGGTTGAGAATACAAGGCCGTACACAGGGATTCCTGAACTTGTGGAATGGCTGAGAAATAAAGGTGTGAAACTGGGAATCGTATCAAATAAATCCGATTCTCTTGTGCAGGAAATCGTTGAGGCTCTGTTGCCTGGCTCCTTTGATTTCATCCTCGGAGAAGGAAAGGGCTATCCACTGAAACCAGATCCTTCTGGGCTACTTGCAGGAATAAAAGAAGTCGGCTCCAGCCCAGACGAAGCAATCTATGTAGGGGACAGTGAAGTGGATGCAGAGACAGGAAAGAGGGCTGGAATACGTACACTTATTGTCTCTTATGGCTTTCGTACTCCTCAAGAGCTTGAGAAGGCCGGGATCAATACTGCTTTGAATACAGTGCAAGAGCTTGGTGAATTGCTGAACAGAGTGATTTGATGTGTTAGAATATATTCAAGAAAAGGAGGTCATTAATGGAATTCACTGAAAAGATGAAGGCCGATGTTCTTGCCGCTGCAAGAGAATATATTGCTTCGGAAACAGATGAAGTATTCAGCAGGGAAGTAGAGAATGCTGTAGGGCTTGGCGATTGGGAAGGGCTTTATGACCGGTTCTATACATCTCTTTCATTCGGAACTGCAGGTATGCGTGGAATGATTGGAGGTGGAACAAACAGGATAAACACCTTCATGGTCCGGAAAGTGACTCAGGGCCTTGCGGATTATCTTAATGCATCTTCTGCTTCTCCGACTGTTGTCATTGCTTATGATTCCAGACTCTTCTCTCCTCAGTTCGCGCTTTCTGCAGCCAAGGTGTTAGCTGCAAACGGGGTAAAGGTTTATCTCTATGATTCACTTCGTCCTGTGCCGATGCTTTCTTTTGCTGTCCGCTACATGAAGGCAACTGCCGGTATTGTCGTTACAGCTTCACATAACCCTTCGAAATACAATGGCTATAAAGTGTACTGGTCGCATGGTGGTCAGGTTACCCCTCCTCATGATATCGAGATAGCAAATCGTGCAAATGCTGTTAAGAGCGAGGATATAAAGGATGGAGAAGAGGAGGCATTGAGAGCATCCGGTATGCTCAACAGTGTTCCAGAGAATGTAGATGAAGCTTATTACAGCATGGTCAAAGCCTCTCTTAGACGCCCGGAGCTTATCAGCAATTCAAAAATCAAGGTGGCATACACTCCGCTTCATGGCTCTGGAAACAAGCCTGTCCGTCATATGCTCGCAGAGCTTGGCATTGAGTGTCATGTAGTAAAGGAGCAGGAAGAGCCGGATGGAAGCTTCCCGACAGTAAAGCTTCCTAATCCTGAAAGTGCAGAAGCCATGCAGCGTGTCATCGCGCTTGGAAAGGAAATTGGGGCAGATATAGTCATTGGAACGGATCCGGATGCAGATAGACTCGGTATTGCCATCCCGACAGATTCCACAAAAAGCGATTATCTTCTCCTGACAGGAAACCAGATAGCAACACTTCTTGTTGATTACCTTCTTGTCACATCCCATGAGATGAAGAGGGAAGGAATTCCGTTTGTCGCGAAGAGCCTTGTCACTACAGATCTTGTTCGCAAGATAACTGAAAAGAATGGTGGAGTATGCAAGGATGTGCTTACTGGTTTCAAGTATATCGCAGAGGAAATTGACAGAATTGACAGGGGAGAGAATCCTGGAACGTATTTCCTCTTCGGTTGTGAGGAAAGCTATGGTTTCCTTACTGTAACCAGCGTACATGACAAAGATGCTGTCTCTTCAGCCGTTGCGGCAGTGGAAATGATGTGCTATTACGCCTCTAAAGGTATTACACTCCAGCAGAGACTGGATGCCATCTATGCAGGTTATGGCTATTCCACAGAGGTTGTTTTCTCTGCAGATTATGAAGGAGCTGAGGGTAAAGAGAAGATGAAGGCCATCATGGCTTCGATGAGGTCTCTGAAAAAAGGTGATACCCTTGTAAACAGAAAAATTGCTTCTGTTGAGGATCTCCTGGGTGAAAATACAGGCTTCCCGAAAGCTGATGTCATAATCATCCGCTTTGAAACTGGAGAGAAGCTTGTCGTCCGTCCATCCGGCACTGAGCCTAAAATCAAATATTATCTCTTCCTCTCTGAAGGAAAAGATGGCAGAAAAGCTCTGGAAGCAAAAGTCGGCCAGATTAAAGAGGAGTTCCAGAAAGCTCTTTGATGGTTGCTTATTTTTTAAGAAGGAGGGGAGTGCCTCTGGTGCTCTCCTCTATTCCAGATGAAGATTTCTCGATATCATCCCCATTTCCACGAGCAGAAATCATCGCATCCGGATTATTGTCTGAGATGGAGAGCCTTGATGCCGTGAGAGCAATGCAAAACGATGCATATCTGAAGCTTCTTCGCTGGTTGCAGGAAAAGAGATATATCCCGAGACTTCTGTGTTCTGCCGTTGTTTTCATTGTTCTTTATCTCTTTCTTTCAATTGCAATCCCTGATCCTGTACCAATTATCGATGAGATATTGTTTTCCTTTCTCGGTGCTGCTTTTCTTTGGATAATCCTTAGTCGTCACGACGAAAAATCATCGATGATGAAAAAGATGTTTGAATGTGTGGATGATTCAATCTGCAATGCTTCTGTAATTGTTTCTGAAGGCATTAAAACCATCGAGGATTATTATGATAATCTTCTCTCTTTCTCTCCGCTTGAGACTGCCACAATGATAGCCCAGCATAGCCTCCCTCCACTTTCAGTGAGAGAAGAGTGGATAGAGGATTTCAGAATCTCGCTTTTAAGGCATCTTAAAGCTGCGGACAGCAAAATAGAACACACTTTGAAAAGAATCAGGGAAGACAAGAACAGGGAAAAATGCGTGACGTTCCTTATTCATCAGGTTACCATCGGAAATCTGGATATTCCTGATCTTGCATTATTCCTGGCACTTTCCTCCAGATAATTTAGCCATGACTGCCATCTGCGACGTATTTTCAGTATGGCGTATTTATCTGTCATCGCAGCATCCTATCTTGTATGGTTTTATCCCGGATTCTTCTCTCGTCCTCTGCTTGTCATTCCCCTTCTGGTTCTCGTCGCGATTTTCTGTTTATATCTGGAAGTCGATGCATTCCCTGTACTGATCATTGCTCTGCTTTTCTGGGTGACACTGCATTCGATTTCTATTTCATCATTGAATCTTGGGCGGGATTCTGACAGAATCGAGAGCCTTCGTGGATATGTCATTCAGGACAGCCAGCAGAAAAGTGGAAGGCGGACGGGATACCGCATTCTTGTTGACAGTGTCATCGATTCTGAAGGAAATGTTTTTCAGGGCAGGGGAAATATATATGTACTTTCCCCCCAATCAGATTTCTATTATGGAGACTTCATTGAGATTTCAGGATATTTCTCTTCTTCTGTATTTTATGCATCGGAGGCAAGATTGGTGCATCGTCCTGTTCTTTCATCCCTCAGAGCTCATGCCATAAGCTTTATGAAAAACCGTTTCCGTGTACTTGAAGATGCTGGAGAACTTTCCTCGCTTCTTGTTTTAGGAACCGGCTGGGACGGGAGCTTTGCCCTGGCATCGGACGCAAGACGTTCGGGGCTTTCACATGTTCTTGCACTCTCCGGCATGCATTTATCGATAATCGCTTCCGTCCTATCTCCATTTCTCTCTTTTGTTTTCGGCCGTAAGAGAGGAAACTGGATTCTCTCTATCTGTCTATTTCTTTTTTCCTTTCTTTCGGGGTGGCGGCCATCATTGATGAGAGCATTTATATTCCGCATGACAGTGAAGATGGCGGGCCAGAAAATGGCATTCATCCTCTCTTTTCTGCTTCTCCTTATAATTTTTCCTGAGTCCTCACTGGATTTAGGAGCCATCTACAGCTTCCTGTCACTTGGTGGAATATTCCTGCTGTCAGAGGAGCTTGAAAAAGCTCTCAGGTTCATTCTGCCTCTGCCTTATGCTCTTTCTCTTTCTATATCATCCTCTGTTTCTGCACTGGTTTTCTCAATACCTCTCACCATATCCGTATTTGGAAGCTATCAACTGGGAGCCGTTATCACATCATTTCCTTTCAACGCCCTGATTTCCATTTATATGATTCTCTCTCTGCTTGCTGTGTTTCTGCCATTTTTGAAGGATGTACTGAAGATATTCTTCTTCATCCTTGAAAAGGGTTTTTGTCTTGCTGGAAAATTTCCTGAATCCACAACGCTTTTCCCATATATTCTAATGCTTTTCATTGTTTTTCTTTTTCTCGTTGTGAAAAAGTATGCAGTGGCAAAGAAGTGATTCTCTGCTATATTCACTTTTATGTGGAATCTGAATTACAGCAGTATCACTGAAATCGGAGAAGTACTTTCATCCCATGGACTGGCAATGACCAAGAAATTTGGCCAGAATTTTCTCATTTCACCCGAAGCCCGGGAGAAGATAGTATCTCTTATAGATCCAGAGAAAGGTGAAGAGGTGTGGGAGATTGGTCCAGGACTTGGTGCCATCACACATCTTCTGTTGCAGAAAGGAGCTGCGGTGAAGGCTTTCGAGATTGACCATGGTTTTGCTTCTGTATTGAAAAACGAGGCATTCGCTGATGAGGATTTCACTTTGATAGAGGGAGATGCACTGGAGACGCTTTTTTCTCTTCCGCCATCTTTTTCATCCATTGTCGGAAACCTGCCATACAATGTCGGGTCTGAAATTATTGCCCGCCTGATTGAAAGGGGATATCTTCCTGAAGTAATGGTTTTCACGCTTCAGAAGGAGGTTGCAGATAGAATGACTGCACTTCCCGGTTCTCCCGATTATTCTTCTTTCTCAATCCTTACTCAGCTCGATTATGTCAATACACGTGCTTTCATCATTAAATCTGGAGCTTTCTATCCATCTCCGAATGTAGATAGCGCCGTGGTTGTGATGAGAAGAAGAAGCGAGAGCCTTGTCCCAAATGAGGAACGGGTCTTCTTTCTTTCGATGGTAAGAGCACTTTTTGCACAGAGAAGAAAGACAATAAGGAACAATCTTCTCTCTTCCAATGCATTCTCTTCCAGCGGCCGGGAATTTATTGAAAAAGCATTTACTGCAGCATCTCTTTCCGGAAGTGAGAGGGCAGAGGCGCTCAGTTTTGATCAGCTTGTGATTCTGATGCATGCCCTGAAATCAAAGTAGTTTTTGTTATTTTGAAAAGAAAAAGAGGCTGGTTGAGTTTTTTCATTCCAGCCTCTTTCATCCCTGATTTTACGGTTTATTTGAGAGATCCAGCCTGTGCCAGGGTGATTGCGGATGTTACAACGATATCTTCGACAGAGCATCCTCTGGAAAGGTCGGATACCGGCTTTGCAAAACCCTGAAGAATCGGGCCATAAGCTTCAGCTCCAGCAAGGCGCTGTACAAGCTTGTAACCGATATTTCCTGCCTGAAGGTCTGGGAAGATAAGCGTATTTGCATGTCCTGCGACAGTTGAACCTTTTGCTTTGAGTGCAGCAACTTCAGGAACAATTGCGGCATCAAGCTGAAGCTCTCCGTCAACTTCGAGTTCTGGGCATTTCTCCTTTACAAGTGAGAGGGCTGTTGTGACTTTGTCGATGAGGTCTCCCTTTGCAGATCCCTTTGTTGAGTAGGAGAGGAGGGCGACTTTCGGTTCAGCGCCAAGGAATGTGCGGCAGGATGCTGCAGATTCTTCTGCAATCTCTGCAAGCTGCTCAGCTGTCGGATTAGGAATTGTTGCACAATCTGCGAAAATGAATGCGCCATTGTGTCCATACTGTGTCTTGTCTGTTGCCATGACGAAGCAAGAAGATGCGCTCTTGATGCCAGGCTTGCACTTGATGATTGTGAATGCTGCGCGGAGTACATTCGCTGTTGTGGATTCAGCTCCTGCAACCATTGCATCTGCGTATCCGAGATGTACCATCATCGCACCCCATCTGAGTTCATCTACAATATCTAGGAGGGCCTGTTCCTCTGTCATGCCCTTATGCTTTCTCATTTCATAGTATTCATGTGCAAATTCAGCTTTCTTTCCAGAAGCTTCTGGATCACTGATTTCAATACCGTCGAGAGATACTCCAAGTGAAACAGCATTAGCTCTTACTTTTTCTTCATTTCCAACAAGTGTTACAGATGAAGCAAGTCCTTCATCTACAATCTTTCTTGCTGCGCGGACGGTTCTTGGTTCAAGGCCCTCTGCGAGAACAAGCTTTTTTGCAGCTTCCTTTGCAAGACCTTTCATTTTTTCAGCGAATGTCATTTTGTGTTTCTCCTTTGCAATGGATTCAATCCAGATAAATATTATAACCAAACGGCAGATGAGTGAAGTATTCTGTGCTATTATACGCGCTATGCGTATAGAAGATTTCGAGATTAAGAGAATCGGAAAGGATACATGTTCTGTCGTACAGTATAAAGGCGAGGATGAGCATATCGTGATTCCTCCTGTAATCGGAAAGTATGCACCGGTTGCCATTGAATCCACTCTGATAAAAAAGGGAAGCAGAGCTAGATGGATTTCAATTCCTGGTTCTGTTGAGGAGATAAATGAAGCGCTTTTTCCTTCTTTGAGGAATATTGAAGGCTTTGATGTTGATAAGTCATCCCGTTCATTTTCTGCTGAAAATGGTATTCTCTATGATGGCTCACGTTATAGTCTCATATTCTATCCATCAACGAAGAAGGACCGTGTTTTCCAGTCTCCAAAGAAACTTGGTCGTGTCGCCCGTACAGCATTCTGCTGCAAAGTGCATTTCTCAGAATTTGTCTACTCTTCAAAACTTGAGGAATTCCAGGTCCTTCCATCCGAATGTCCAGAGCTTGAATCATTTGTACCATCTGATGATGCCGCGGATTATGATGGCGTTCTGATAAAAGGTAAGAAACTTCTCTTCTATCCTCCGAAAGCGGGTGGAAAAGCCTATTCGATTCCCGATGGCATAGAGGAAATTACCTCTACATCCGCAGAACCATTCTTTCCACCTTCTGTGAAGACTGTCTATGTACCTGCTTCTCTTAAGAAAGGGCTTGAGAACGCACTTGGTAATGCATCTTCTGTTGAAGTCGATTCCCGCTCTCAGAGTTACAGGACAATCAATGGAGTGCTCTATTCCTGGAAGCGTGTCCTGCTTTCTTACCCTGGGAAAATGGAGAAAGATGTCTATGTGACTCCGATTGGTACAGACAGAATAGGAGAAGGTGCTTTCCGCGGAGCTCCAGTTCACACACTTGTTCTCTCCAATGGTGTTACCACAATTGGTAACAATGCTTTTGAGAACAGTGACATTACCACGCTCATCATACCATCAAGTGTCACAGATATCGGAGTACATGCGCTTTTTGGCGCCAAGAAACTCAAGTGCGTAATAGTGGAAAAGGGCAGTGTGGCGGAGATTTTCCTCCGTGGAGAAAACCGCAGTGAGATAATGAGTGTTCTTCCCACTCTTTTCTGATTGCCCAGTTTCGCTGTTAAAGGTATTCTTTCCGCTATGAAAGCTGCAGTATATGGTCTTGGACGATTTGGTTCGTTTTGGGCAGAATGTTTATACAAGGCGGGGTGTGAGGTAATTGCATACTCCCGTTCTCCTCATGAAATGCCGGAAGGGGTCCGGCGTGCCGATGAAGAAGAGGTGCTAAATGCTCCTGTCCTCTTCTTCTGCGTCACAATCTCGGCATTTGAAAACGTATTGAAGAATGTAGGAAACAGAATTGGCCGGGATACGATTGTGATGGATACCTGTTCCGTGAAGATTCTTCCCTCTGAATGGATGAAAAGATATATTCCTTCGGATAGAACGATAATCGCGACACATCCGATGTTTGGCCCTGACTCTGGCAGAAATGGAGTAAAGGGGCTACCGATGGTCATGTGTCCTGTTTCCGGTATTGGAAGCGAATATGAGAAGCTGAAATCTTTCTTCTGTTCCATGGGACTTGATGTGCTTGAAATGAGTGCGGAAAAGCATGATGAAGAAGCCGCTTATTCGCAAGGTGTCACACACTTTGTAGGAAGAGTGCTCAATCAGATGGGAATGAAGCCGACACCAATAGCGACACAGGGTTATAGAAATCTGATGACGATTGTGGAACAGACATGTAATGACCCGTTGCAGCTGTTCTATGATCTTCAGCGGTATAATCCATATGCCAAAGAGATGAGGCTTTCGCTTCAGGTTGCAATTGAAAAGGTCCTCAATGCTTTGAGGAGGGAGGAGAGTTGAACGTATACATCTACACGCTTGGCTGCCGTCTTAATCAGGCGGAGAGTGAGGCGATTGCAGATAGTTTTTCCCGTAATGGTTTTACCATGACAGGGGGAGATGAGGCAAACCTTGTCATTGTGAATTCCTGTACTGTCACACAGAAAGCAGAGCAGAAGGCAAGGAGGATGATAAGGCTCTTTGCCCGTCATGCAGAAGTTATTGTCACAGGCTGCTATGCGGCAGTGAATCCTCAGGAGGTGAAAGCTCTCTCGGACAGAGTTACGGTTTTTTCCCTGAAGGAAAAAGCTTCCATACTTTCTCTGCCTGCTCACATCTCGCTTTCCTTGGATTCCGGTTTGTCTTTGCATGAGGCAATTGAGTCATTCTCTTTCCGAAGTGCAGATCCGTTTGCTTTCGATGCATCTTCTTTTCAGTATCATTCGCGGGCATATCTTAAAATACAGGATGGTTGCGATAACCATTGCGGTTATTGCAGGACGACAATTGCCAGAGGTGATTCTGTTTCGCTCTCTGCTGATGAAGTCGTGGAGAGAGCTTTGAAGCTTGAAGCTGAAGGATTTCATGAAATAATGCTTACAGGAGTCAATCTCACTATGTATGACCATAGCGGAGAAGGGCTAGGAGGCCTTGTTGAAAAGCTTCTGAAAGCAGTTGGCAGCGGCGTTCGCTTCCGTCTTTCCTCAATGGAGCCGGATCATGTTGATGACAGGCTTCTGGATGCAATTGCTGATAGCAGAATGCAGCCTCACTTTCATATCCCAATCCAGTCTGCATCGGATAAGGTCCTGAAAAGAGCTGCCAGACGTTATTCGATAAGCCATGTTGATTACATCATCTCGCGTCTTAGGGCATGCAAGGATGATCCATTCATCGCATGTGATGTAATTGCAGGCTTGCCAGGAGAGGGCGAGAAAGAATTTCTGGAAACATACGACTTCCTTTCTTCTCATGACTTTGCCGCTATGCATGTCTTCCCGTATTCTCCTCGTCCTGGTACACCTTTGTATGGTGCAAAGGACAAGTGCGAAGAAAGAGTCAGGGATGAGCGTGCGGAAAAACTCAGGAAGCTCTCAGCAGAGCAGAGTTCACGTTATCTTGAAAGGCAGCTTGGAAAGACAAGGGAAGTCCTTGCAGAGAAAAATGATACAGGTACGACTGGAAATTATCTGAAAGCAAGAATCCTTCTTCCTGATAACCGCATACCTGTATCCGGAATGATATATAGCGGGAAAATTACAAGTATAAATCCTGTTGAAATCAGTGTTGAACGCTGGACTCAACCGTGATATCCGTATTGGCATTTCTGACAACGGAGCAGGGTGGAATATCCTGGGTTATCATGGTGCCGGCGTAAATTGTGCTGTTTTTCCCGATTGTTATGTTTCCAAGAATTGTTGCATTGGCATAAATCCATACCCCATCCTCAATGGTGGGGTGTCTTTTCTTTCCTTGTATGGATGCTCCGTGATCTTCTACGGATAACGCTCCTAGTGTCACTCCATGATAAAGTTTTACATGGCTGCCGATGACAGTTGTCTCTCCAATCGATACTCCTGTTCCATGATCGATGAAAAAGCTCTCGCCGATTTCTGCACCTGGATGGATATCGATTCCGGTTTCAGAATGGACAGCTTCACTCATCATTCTCGGGAGCAGGGGAATACCGAGTTTATGCATTAAATGTGCCGTACGGTGTACAGCCATTGCTTTCATGTATGGGTAACAGAGAATGACTTCATGCACAGAAAGAGACGCGGGATCTCCTTCATAGCCTGCAGCTGCATCCGTTTTCAGTATTCTTCTTATTTCAGGAAGCTTGTCCGCTATCCTGTCTGCAAGTTCAACGGCTTTTCTCTCTCCGTCTTCCTCGCTCATACCTTCGTTTTCATAACGCAGAGCCAGGGCTGTGGAGTCATAAATGAGGTGCATCGTGTTTTCCATCTGGAACTGAACGGCATTTCTCAGACTTTTGGGACTATCTCCAAGATGGCCGGGGAAAAAAAGCTGCATGAGACAGTCATTGAGTGTCTTTATATCGTCCATACGTGGTAGTGGACTTGTTCTTTTTACGAAATTTTCTCTTTTTGTTCTGGAAAATGATGAAAGAAAAGGATCAACAAATCTGCTTGGGTCGTACATATGAAAAATTATGTTCTTCTTTTGTGAGCCTTGCAATATGAGTAGTAGAATGATGCCATGAAAAAGAATGCTGAAAAGAAAATGCTGGAAATGCTTGCATCTGGAAGGATTCCAGATATGGAAAACCTGAAACTCGGGAAAGAGGAATTTGTGCTCCTTGTCTCAAAAGCATTGTCTGAAGGTCTGATTGCAGGTGTTTATATTTCTTTCTGTGATAATGAAAACGTGGAGAACCTTCTTGCTTCTGCAGTACTCACGGAAAAGGGAAAGGCTCAGCTTTGTAAAAAGCATGGTATTTTCAGAAGATGATTAATATTGCTTTACACTGCTAGACAGTTCATCATTGGAGTTACTTATATGGAGGTATGTTAAAGATGATTATCAAGAGTGTTTTCGATAAGGAGTTTGCTCCATACGGAACTGTTATTGATTACCTTGATACAAAAGGACTGGTTGAGAAGATGAAGCGTATTGGTTATGAGGATGGCGTGAAGTACATTCCTTCCATCGCTGAACTTGAATCCGATGATGTTTTTAGTATTCTTCAGAATAATGTCTACGGAGGCATGCCTATCCAGATAGGAATGTGCTATGGCCACAATACAAAGCTCAATTGTCTTGAGTATCATCGAGACAGTGAAATCAACATTGGAGAGAATGATTTCATTCTGCTTCTCGCAAAGAAGGAAGCCGTTATTGACGGTAAGCTTGATACTTCTGCGGTAGACGCGTTCAAGGTCCCTGCAGGAGTTGCGGTGGAAGTATATGAGACAAGTCTTCATTATGCGCCATGCCAGGCCTCCCTTTGTGAGGGCTTTAGGGTTGCAATAGTCCTTCCGAAAGGTACTAATACTGAAAGGCCTTCATCTCCGGTATTGTGTTATGAGGATTCGCTCATGACAGCTAGAAACAAGTGGCTTCTCGCACACTCAGAAAGTGATGAGGCAAAAGGTGGAGCTGTTGTCGCCCTTACCGGAGATAATATAGATATAAGGAACTTTTTGGGTTAATCATCATGACCTGCAGCTGGGCAGTGAATTAAAAAATTTTCTGCCCTCTGTTCATTTCGTTTTCCTTGAGATAAGATTAGCAGGCTATGCAAGAATTCGAGAAAAAAGATTTTGCCAAGCTCCTTAAGCATGGTGCTCTTGAAGGGCATCGCTGGATGAAAAATACCGATTCTACTGCTGTAAGGGTCTATGACAGGAATCTTTCATCATTTCCCGTTACTGTGGATTTCTATGGTCCTTATGCCCTCGTCGTTGATTATGCCGATGGAGGAATGAGCGATGATGACAGAACTGTCGCAATTGATCTGATTTCCCGATACATGTATGTCGAACACGACAGGATTATCTGGAAAGAGAGAAAGAAGAGAGAAGGCCGTGAGCAGCATGAGAAGAGCGAGGATTCTCTTCGCCTTGATGTGAGGGAGAATGGTCTTGTATTTGAGACAGAGCTTAGAAGCTATACAGATACAGGTCTTTTCCTCGATCAGGCCATAACCCGTTCGATGGTTATGGATTTGTCCCGTTCGATGCGTGTTCTGAATCTTTTTTCCTATACGGGTTCTTTCTCAGTCTATGCTGCCGCTGGAGGCGCGGAAACAGTTGTTTCTGTTGATCTTTCGAATGTCTACACTGCATGGTGTGAGAGAAATCTGGAAAAAAACGGATTCCTTGATGGTGGAAAGTATAAGACGGTTTCTTCCGATGCAAAGACCTATTTGAGGGAAGCTGATGAGAAGAACGAGCGTTATGATATAGTAATATTTGATCCTCCTGCATTCTCGAATTCACATAAGGCTGATGATTTTGATGTGCAGAAGGATTATCTGGAATACCTTTTCCTGATCAGCAAGATACTCGTACCTGGAGGTTGCGTGGTATTTTCTGAGAACCTGAAGGATTTCAGTTTTGCGAAGATGCTTTTGAAGCCTTATTGGAAAACGGCTGAGATAACTGGTGATGTTCATGCTCAGGGATTCTCTGTAAAGAGAAGCGGACTCAGGGTATGGCTCTTGAAGAAGACGGCGGATATGAAGGAAATAAGAGAAAGATACGCCGAGAAAAAGAGAAGAAGAATGGACGAAGAGAAAGTAGAGAGACTGTCATTTGAAGAGACAGCGGAGAACGTGGAGGTCAGAGAACCTCAGAAAGAAGAAACTGCCGGTGAAAAATGGACGGAGAAACGTCCTCATGAAAGAAGGAATGGAGGCAGAGACAGAAGCGGGTCCTATGAGAGAAGAGGCCGCGATGGCTGGAGAGGCGGAGAGAGAAGAGATAACCGCTACAGCGACAGAAGAGGCCGTGACCGTGGTTATGATGAGCGTCCGAGACGCTATGATGACGACTATGACAGACGACCTCGCTACAGTGACCGTGATTATGACAGGCCCCGCTATCGTGATGATTATGGCAGAAGAGATCGCCGTGATGATGGCTATTACTCAGAGAGACCTCGTTATCGTGATGATTATGAGAGACGTGAAAGACGTCCATACGGAGACAAGGAAAGCTATAGGCAGAGGGATAACTGGCCAGGAAGGCGTGATGATGAGCGTGGAGAATTTTCCCGTTCTTCCCGTCGCCGTGACTGGGATAACGATACCGGTCGCATGTATCGTAGTGAAAGAGACAGAAGGTCTCCTAGATATTCTGAGACAGGAGAAGACAGACGTCCATTTGGGGAAAGGCGCAAAAGAAATGCTCCTAAACCGTATGGCTATGATTCGTTCATGATTACAAAGAATCGTGATACTGCTGATGTCGGCTGGTTGAAGAACACTGAAATCAGAGATGATGGAGAGAACAGCTGATTATTCCATCGAAAAAAGACCTCATGTCCATTGGATGTGAGGTCTATTATTTTCAGAAGATGTGAAATTAAAATTGTCCTATTTGTTCTGGTCTCAGTAGCACCCATGCTGATCGTTCTGGAAGCTGGAGAGACCTCCCAGTCATTTCTTTCTTTCAGCCCTTCTCATCTTCGTTTCAACAGCGATTATATTGATAATGAGAATTAGGATGATATATGGAGGAAAGAGGTTCATTGAAACACTTCTTCCCAATACTCCGAAAAGAGCAGGCAGCAGTGCGCTTCCGATATATGCTGAGCTCATTTCCAGTCCCATGATCCTTGCCGAGTATTCTTCTCCAAAAAATTCCGGTGTCTGATGAAGCATTGTCGGATAGATAGGAGCATATCCAAGGCCAAGGAAGAACAGAGCATATCCAGCAAAACGTTCAGGCACGAATATGACTAGCATTATACCAAGTAGTATTGATAGCTGCGAAACCCTGATTATAGTCTTTCCGTTTACCCTGTAAGCGATAAGTCCGGAGATTATTCTGCCAGCAGTGACACCCCAGAAAAGAAGTCCGGCAGATGCTGCCGCAGAACTTTCTGAGAAGCCTTTGACACTGACAAGGAATGTGGATGCCCAGAGCATTGATGACTGTTCCATGGCGCAATAGGACAAAAAGCCGAGCATTGCGGCAATTGCCCCTTTCTGCTTGATGGCATCTGAGAGCTTTGAGCTGTTTGCTTTTGCAAGCTTTGGCTTGTCTCCAGACTCTGTAATCGTGCTCTCTCCGGCTTTTTTCCAGAGTCCATGGGAAAGAAGCAGTACAATACAGATTGCGCTTTGTATGCTTCCGATAGTGAAATAGCCATTTCTCCATGACATTCCATTTGCGAAAAAATATGAGAGCAGGAATGGTCCGACAAGTGTCCCCACGCCCCAGAATGCGTGGAGGAAATTCATTGCACGAGCCTTATAGTGAAGAGCTACATAATTATTAAGGCCTGCATCCACAGCTCCTGCTCCGATTCCAAGAAGGAGAGCAGCTGCAATCAATACTGGGAATGAGTGGATGAGAGAGAATGAGATAAGTGCAAGCGCAGTGCACGCAACTGAGACCAGTGTGATAAACCATGTTGAAAATTTGTTGTTGACTTTTGCGTATATCAGGCTGGCAAGCGTTGTTCCAAGACATGTTGTCACAGATATGAACCCTGCATATGAAACAGGAACACCCAGATCTGAGAACATCATCGGCCAGGCTGCTCCGAGCATTGAATCAGGTAAACCCAATGAAATGAAAGCAAGATATATTACAATCAGCAAAAGAAGTGAGAACATAGCTGGAGTCTAGCTCAGAAGGGATGGAATGAGAATCAAGGAATAAGACTATCAGTTGATGAATATGGACAGAATCCACTCATTTTTCCTCTATTGCTGTATTAATGTTGTAAATTAGCGCCTTTGATGATATTAAACAGTTATGATTGGGCATGGAATGAGCATTGAGGAGAAAACTATAGGTGAGAGTGCTGAAAGTTCATGGGATTTCTCCGATGAGGCGGAGTTCATTGTTGCATATCGCTCTTCTTTGAGAGTACTCGCCGCCGATGGTTTTCAGGCATTTACACTTAGGGAAGGCGAGGGTGTATTTATCCCACCAAGAACAATTTCTTCCGTGATTGCCTCAGAAAGGAGTGCCATCATTCACAAAATATCCTTTCCGCTTTCAATTCTATGGGGCGATGCAGAGAGTATGATTTATAAGAAGTATTCTGAAGCTCTGCTTGCTCTTCATGGGGCTGTTTCTCTGTCACAGTCAGCAGCAGCGAATGCTGAAAAAGCATATTGCGTACTATGTGAGAAGAATTACTGCTACGAGATAATTGCCAGAAATCTTATCTCTTCTGTTCTTGTTACAGTATTGACTGAGAATGAGGGGACTTCATCTTCGGGAAAGATGTTTTCAAATGAGCGGATTATCCGGATGATGACATTCATTAAAGAGCATTACAGCCAGAATATAAAACTGCAGGATATTGCAGCTGCAGGTAATGTCTCAGAGCGCGAATGCCTGAGAAGTTTCAGGAAAACGCTTGGAACATCTCCTGTGCATTATCTCATCTCATACCGCCTTTCTGAAGGAACGAAACTACTTGAGAACAGTACTTTGCAGGTTGCTGAGATATCATATAGAGTCGGGTTTGATAATCCTGCTCATTTCTCTCGCTCTTTCAAGTCTCTTTACGGGTTTTCCCCGTCGAAGTGGCGTTCCCGTTTTCTCTGATAACCCAAGGAATCTGATTACATTCGTGCTGCCAAAGGCCTCTATTTCATCATCTGTAAAAGGTGAGTGTTCAAAGATTGAGAAATATTCGGTATATGACTCGACTTTGAAGAGATTGACGGAAAAATCAGAACCAAAGAGAATCCTTTCGGTTATTCTCCTTCTCTTTTCCTCTTTCTGGTCATGAAGGAATGTCTGAAGCTCGTTATAGAATTCAGGCGTGCATCCTGTGAATGAAAGGTCTGCATAGACATTGTCAAAATCCATCATCAGGGAAATGATGGAGTAAAACCAGGGACTGTCAGGATGATGCTTGAGCCTGGCCGATATACTCTGCACGTTGCTGCGGGGTGCGATGGCATATTGCTTGCCAAAATGCGCAAAATCTATTTTAAGTGACGGATAGTTTTCCAGCACGGTTCTCCATGCTGCTGGATCAGTATTTGCCCATGCTTCTTCAGCAGAAACGCCTCTGAAACCCTGGTCATCTGCATGTGTGATTATCGGAACGCCATTTTTTTCGCAGAATGAGTAAAGCACTCTGTTCTTTTCAAGTTTTTCCTTATCATTCGGCCATGGTCTGAAACCAAGAGGAGGGTAGATTTTTATTCCGAAGCATGGCTTTGCATCTTTTTCTGTGGCGCTGTGAAAATGGGGCTCTGTGTTCACATATTCAAAAAGAATCTTCTCCAGAAAACTCATCGAATGGAGTCCCGGATCGATTCCGATGAAAGGATAGAAATCGAAAAGGCCGTCCGGTCTTTTCCTTTGATATTCCCTTATTCCTTCCAAGGTTGCTTCTGTATATGGTATCAGCCTGTCACTGATTGGCAGTTTGTAGTAAATCTTCTCCATTTTCTCCGGATCCTGGGAGAAATCCATTATCAGTGGCACCATGAGAAGCTTTTCAGCCTCCATTCCACGGATATGGAAGCGACCATCGTGTATATATGGAAGAAGCGGTGCGTATTCAGCTTTCCGTGGGGATGAATACATCCCCATCAGATCATCTTCCATCATCATGAGTGTCTCATCTATAGGACGGGAAAATGCAGAGAGGGTGTTTGTCAGCGCATTCAGGAAATTATCTCCCTTCATCATCTGCGGCGTTATGATGTAATTGGTCGCTGCATTTGCAGATAGAAGGCCAGATGCGGAGTCGTAAAACGAATTGAAAAAAGCCGCAAAGTTCGGTTCTTTCATCGTCATTACATGAAAATGGCAATCAGAGAAGTACTTCATATATATATATCAAAAGGCGCCATTTTCAGGCGCCGTAAATCATATACCCATTTTCATTTTCATCTTCGACCATGAATCTTTGAGAGTCACAGTTCTGTTGAAAACGAGGTGATCTGGGCGTGAATCCCTGCTGTCTGCCATGTAATAGCCATTGCGGATGAACTGCAGATATTCACCAGGCTTTGCTGTTGCAGCTTCTTCTTCGATATAAGCCTCAGGAATGACAATAAGCGAATCAGGATTGAGGTCATCGAGATAGTTTCCTGTGGTAGCCCCTGGATTCTCTGCCTTGAAGAGCTTGTCATACTGTCTGACTTCAGCCTTGATTGAGTGTTCGATTGATACCCAATGGCTTGTGCCCTTGACCTTTCTTCCATCTGCTGTTGTACCACCCTTTGACTCCGGGTCATATGTACAATGAACTGCTGTCACATTCCCATCTTCGTCTTTTTCCACGG
Organism: uncultured Spirochaetaceae bacterium; assembly: GCA_944392975.1. Classification (GTDB taxonomy): domain Bacteria; phylum Spirochaetota; class Spirochaetia; order Sphaerochaetales; family Sphaerochaetaceae; genus Ornithospirochaeta. The sequence continues at coordinate 39,507 of CALXYN010000015.1, forward strand.
AAACTGCAGTAATGTAATAGGCATGCTTGAGTCTTATTTCATTGCCTGGATACAGCCTGTGATAGCCTTTGACAGGAACTTCCATGAAATCTTCTCTTTCAATGTAGATTTCTCTGGAGAAAGCCACTTTATGTGTTCCAGCATTAGGATCTTCTGGATTGTTCTCAGCTTCGAAATACTCAACCTGTCCTTCAGGATAGTTATCGATGATGATTTTCAAAGGATCGAGAACAGCCATCAGTCTCTTGGCTCTCTTGTTCAGGTCTTCTCTTACACAGAACTCCATCAGGGAGTAATCGACGACAGATTCAACTTTCGCGACACCTACACGCTGTACGAAATCCTTCATTGATTCAGGTGAGTATCCTCTTCTTCGGATACCTGCGATGGTAGGCATTCTTGGATCATCCCAGCCTGTGACATAGTTATTGTTCACGAGGTAGAGAAGTTTGCGCTTTGACATGAGAAGATAATTTATGTTAAGTCTTGCGAACTCGTACTGATGCGGTGTGTGTTCAATGCCATCAATTGACGTAGCCCAGTCATATGCAGGTCTGTGATCTTCAAATTCAAGCGTACAGATTGAGTGTGTGATACCTTCAATCGCATCAGAGATTGGGTGCGTGTAGTCGTACATCGGATAGATGCACCACTTCTTTCCTGTTCTTGGATGCTCTGCATATTTTATTCTGTAAAGAGCGGGGTCCCTCATGTTGATATTAGGACTTGCCATGTCAATCTTGGCGCGGAGTGTGTATTCTCCTTCCGGGAATTCCCCGTTTTTCATTCTCATGAAGAGATCGAGATTCTCTTCAATGCTTCTGTCTCTGTCAGGGGAATTCTTTCCAGGCTCAGTAAGTGTTCCCCTGTATTCCTTCATTTCCTCAGGTGAAAGGGAATCAACATAAGCTTTTCCTTCTTTTATCAAATTAACTGCGATATCGAAAAGCTGATCATAGTAATCCGAGGCGTAATAAGTTTTCTCTCCCCAGTCAAATCCAAGCCAGTGAATACAGTCCTTAATTGAATCAATGTATTCCTGTTCTTCTTTTTCAGGGTTGGTATCATCAAGCCTCAGATGGCAGGTTCCGCCATATTTTTCAGCAAGACCGAAATTGATGCAGATTGCTTTGATATGTCCTATGTGGAGGTATCCATTCGGTTCTGGAGGAAAGCGTGTGACGATTTTATTGCCAGGCACTCTTCCCGCTTTCAGGTCATCCTCGATGATCCTCTCAATGAAATTGAGCGGACGCTCTTCTTTGTTTTCCATTTTCACCATCCTTCAGGTCTTTCATAGGACCCTTTAGAGTTGATGGAAGTTTAACATAAAAGAAAGGCTTAGAATACCTCGAGGAATACTTCGCCTTCGCCTTTTGCCGCAAAACCGAAGGATGCGGAAGACTGGAAGGCATCTTTCTCGATTGTGAGAATTTCCTTCTCTCCCGATGTGAATATGAGCGTCTTTCCTTTTTTCACTAGTTTCAGTGTTGTGATTTCATTACCCGGCATTGATGTTCTTACATTGCCAAATTCAATCACAATCCTGTTATCTCCGAAGACGATATATTCTTCAGGTGTGTGCAGGAGAATAAAGGCTGTATGCGTCCCAGCTTGTTTTGTGAGTGTTATCTCTCCCTCGTTTCCCAGAAGAAAGAATACTGAATGTGCACTCTCCGAGCGGAAGGAAAATGAATGTAGAGTTGTTTTCATTTTTTCCGGTTTTGATATCCATACAGCTTTCTTTGTGTTCATACCAGCGATTATAACCAGCTTGCGGAAAGCAATCCATAGCGATAGACTTCGTTGCATGATTGCAGTAATAGGTGAGATGACAGTCTCTTTCAGAAAAAATGGTGATGTATGGGCAAGGCGCTTTTCAGGACTTGGATATAATTGGGCAAAGAAGCTGAAGGAAGAGAAAAAGGATGTACTCCTTCTTACAGTCCTGCCTTTTGGTGGTCTTGGAAAGGAGATGGCAGATGATCTTGTTTCAAATTCAATCGTCTTCGATCCGGACATGCATATGCCGCTAAATCCTGTCATTGAAGTTGAGGATGAATGTTTTTTGCGCTCTTCATCATCTCTTGCACTCTCTACTGAAAGGCTTTCAGACGCTCTTTCTTATTTCAGTGATGTGAAGAGCGTTGTGGTATCTTCCAACCTCCTTTCTTATAATCCTGTGTCATCTGCTATTCTTGATTCGCTTTCTTTCATGTATCCGCAGCCTCGGGTTGCTGTGGATACGGGATTCAATCCAAAAGCAATAGGGCAGGAGGAAATGATGAGAAGAAGATTTGAGGAGCTTTCCTCTTGTATTTCTTCTTTCCTTGCTACAGATGACAAGGACGCCATTCTGGATTTTCTCAGATAATTCCAAATTCCTTCAGGGCATGAGGTATGCCATCTTCCTCATTTGAGAGTGTGATGAAATCTGCAGCTTTCTTCGCATTTTCAGATCCGTTCTTCATCGCAATACCAAGCCCAGATGCTTTTATCATTCCAGCATCGTTATCCCAATCCACAAAAGCTACTGTATCCATAATATTTATTCCAAGATAGGAAGAAACTATCTGTATTGCATCTCTTTTGTCGATTCCGGGTGGCAGCACTTCAAAATTATTCGGACTTGAACTGACGACGAAAGCCTCGTCTCCCAGAATTCCTTGCAGTTCAGTCAGCAGGGACTCGATTTTATTCCTGTCATTATCCTTTACAAGAATCTTATATGGATATTCTCCGGTCTCTTCAAATACGTGTTCTGCACTTGTGATATCCATACGCACGCCTTTGTCTCTGCAGATTCTTTCCTGAAGCTCATACCATTCATCATTTGCGTCGATTGCATATCTGTTTTCACAGAATGCGATCAGGGATGAGACCTTTCCCTTTAGATATGCAGCAGCTTCCCTGTAAACCTCCCTGTCAATACGTTCTTCCCTCAGGTAATAATTTCCATCTTTTATTAGGGCGCCATTTATGGCTGCGAAGATGACAGGAATGTCCAGCTGTTCTCTGGCTCTCTCTATTCCTGGTATGTAGCGTCCTGAACAGAGAATTATCCTGATACCTTTTTCATGAGCTTTTCTTATTGCTTCTTTTGTTCCTTGGCTAATAGTGAGGTCATCTCTGAAAAGGGTCCCGTCTATATCGGAGAAAATTGCTTTGTACATGGCATGATGATAACTTCTGGCAGGAAAATGTAGAAGAGGTTGCATGAAGTGCTGTGCTGTGGTAAATCCTCTGTCTGTGAAGATCCTGAAGTTGATAGCGGTATCCCTTATATTCTTGGTAACTTCATGTTCCCAGGGTTATGTGTCTGATTCCCGCATTGCGCTTGGAACACTTGTGACTGTTACAATACCGGAAAAAGATGAGGAAATGATGGATGAGATTTTCTCGTACATCTATGAAATTGAGAACGATATTTCGTCCCATATTCCTTCATCATGGGTGGGAAAGATAAACAGCAAT